>JAHDIA010000020.1:0-8595 GCA_020631035.1 Chitinophagales bacterium
CAGGGAGCCCCAAAAGTTTGAAACACCAACGTTCCATACAAAAAAGAAAAGGAAGGTTAAACAGTATGAAAGACAAATTTGGTAGAACCATCAATTATGTACGCCTAGCCGTTACCGACCGTTGCAATCTACGGTGTCAATATTGTATGCCCCTAGAAGGCATAAAATTTCTACCCAAAAAAGAAGTCCTGAGTTATGAAGAAATGGAGCGATTGATGCAGATTATGGTCGGTTTGGGAGTAACAAAAGTGCGCATTACAGGTGGCGAACCCTTTGTGCGTCGAGACCTCATTGTGTTTCTACGAAAACTCCGACAAATCGAAGGACTCCAAAAACTCAATATTACCACCAATGCCACCCTATTAAAACCTCATTTATCAGAAGTCAAAGAACTATTTGATTCTGTCAATGTCAGCCTTGACAGCCTTGACCCACAACGTTTTCTTGAAATCACCCGAAGAGACAGCTTTGCCGAAGTAATGCAAAACATCAAAGCATTGTTGGCATTGGACATTCCTGTTAAAATCAATGCAGTGGTGATGCAAGACAAAAATATAGCCGATATTCTACCAATGGTTGAATGGACACGCCATACCAATATTGATGTCCGTTTTATCGAAGAAATGCCCTTTAATGGAGTAGGGCAGCAATATCCTAAATTGGTCTGGGACTACAAAAAAATCTTGGCACATATCCAAGAAACTTATCCCGAAGTCGAAAGCCTCGAAAATCCCAATGGCGCAACCGCTCTGAACTACAAAGTGAAAGGCTTTAAAGGCAAATTTGGCATCATTCCTGCCTTTTCTCGAACGTTTTGTGGCACTTGCAACCGTATCCGACTGACAGCCAAAGGCAAATTGCGTACTTGTTTGTACAGCAACAATGGATTGGATTTGAAAGGGCTGTTGCGTAGTGGAAAAAGTGATCTTGAAATTGCCAATGCCATCAAAGCAGCGGTTTTGGGTAAGTATAAAAATGGTTTTGAAGCGGAGAAGGATAGGGGAAGTGCAGTATCAGAATCTATGACTACTATTGGGGGGTGAAATACCAAAATTATGCATACACTACACATCAAAAATATGGTCTGTCCTCGCTGTGTCAACAGTGTGCGTAATATTTTATTAGAACTAAAATTGACCTACAATAAAATAGAGTTGGGCAAAGTAGAATTGGCGGAAATCCCTATCACCAATCAACAAAAATTGCTTAGTCAAAAACTAGAAGAATTGGGCTTTGAGCTATTGGATACAAAAGAAGGAAAACTCATCAACGCCATCAAAACTTATTTGGTCGAACACATCCATTATGGCAAACACCAAAGCAAGCAAAATATTTCAGATGCACTAAGTCAGCACTTAAATAGAGAATATTCAGCTTTAAGCAAAACTTTTAGCAAAGTCGAGGGCATCACCATCGAAAAATACATCGTCTACCAAAAAGTTGAACGCATCAAAGAGTTGTTGAGTTATGACGAGAGGAGCATCACTGAAATTGCCTACAAGCTCAATTATAGTAGTTCTGCCCATCTATCTAGCCAATTCAAAAAAGTGACAGGAATGTCCCCCTCACAATTCAAAAAAATGAGTAGTAAAAACAGAAATTCGCTAGATTCTATTTGATTTTGATATTTAGGACGGAACGTTCAAATACTTCGTCGATTCGTGTGTCCCAGCTATCAGTCATACATGGTATGTACTTCTATCTGGCGTAGGCTCCATTCTTTGGGTTCTTCGTCGCATCTTTCCATAATCATATAAATAAAATCCACAATAATGTAAAAGTTAAAAGGAAAGATGAGGTTATATTTACATATAGTTTATGAAACCAAATGGTACATATCGATTTATAGCCTTATTGATGGCTTGCTTGACCCTGATTACCTCAACAGGTTTTGCAGCAGATATGCACTATTGTCAAGGCGAACTAAAACACTTTAGTTTGTTTGGTGAGGCAAAGTCTTGTCACGAAATCAATGCAAACAAACATTGCAAATCTACAACTAAGACAACTTGCCACAGTACCCCAAAAGAAAATGCACAAGCACCTTCCTGTCAAAAGGATTGTTGCAACAATGAGGCAGCATTTCTTTCTTTAGATACAGATGTGGTAGATGTGTCTGTGGACAAAACTGAACCCATATCAACACAGTGGATGGCAGTTATATCAACTCCACAGTTTACTTTGCCTCCAATGTTTTACTACTCTTTTAAACACCACCAAAATTACAAATCACCCTTACTGAAACGAGATATACCATTGCTTGTTCAGTCATTCCTTCTTTAGACTAGTATTCTTTTAAAAGCGTATTCTGCGAATGCGACTGAGCCTTTGCGCCTATAATACAATCATTTATTGATTAAATAAAAGAACCACTAAAAGAATACATTATGAAACATCTTAGTTGGTGTCTGTGCATTTTTTGCACCACCTTTCTAAGTAGCCTATGTTTTGCGCAAGGTCCGCCCATTACAGGTGACAAACCCATTATGTTGGGAGCAAAACGCCTATTGGTCAAAACATTGAGCGAAATTAGAAATACTGAAGAAGGCACATTTGCCAAAACTCCTTTGATGGTACACTATTTGCCAACTGCTAGTTCATTGCTAGGCATTCATATTCCATTGACTTTTTACGATTTTAAATACAATCAATATTTGGGGTCAGGAACAAGCATAGGAGATATCGAAATTTTGGGCAAGTACCAATTTTATAGAAAAGACAAAATGGCAAAAACCTTTAGAATGGTTGCCAAAACCTTACAAATTCTGCCTACTGGTAAAGAATTGGGTATAGAGGGAATGAATACCCAATTGTATCAATCTTATGTGGCATTGGTTGCTGGCTATGAAAGTATCAAATATGGTATATCCAATGAATTGGGATACAATCTGGTCCCCAATGGCGAGATAGACGAATTACGCTACAAACTGGGATTTGGCTTGCCTTTGCTTAAACCTACTTATCCTGTCAATCAAATCAATCTATATTTTGAATACCAAAGTAGTTGGTTTGTCGAAGCCGATGAGTATATGTTGCTTTATGCACAAGGCATCCAATATGCCAAAAATCAATTAACAGTGGAAGTCTCCATTCAACTTCCAATGATTCAAACAGTCTCATCAGAAAAAGAACGCAATTATAGCTTGTTTTTGGGAACGAGATATGTTTTTTAACAACACTTTGTAAACTTTAAAATTTATTTAAAATGAAATATTTAATCATCATATTGAGCATTTTTGCTTTGTTCTTGGGCGTTCAGCCACAAGCCAACGCTCAAACCAATAACGACAAAGATCAATTTTCGGTAAAAGTAGACGGATTGGGGTGTCCTTTTTGTGCCTACGGTTTAGAGAAAAAATTTAAAGAACTAAAAGGCATCAAAAAAGTTGCCATCGAAATGGAAACAGGTATGATGACCTTCGAATATCCTACGGATAAGTCTTTGAGTATTGAACGAGTTGCACAGCAAGTAGAAGCGGCAGGGTATACGCCTGTTAGTGTAGAGGTTGCCAGAACAGATGGAACAATCGAAAGCTCTCAAAGCGAAGTCATCGAAGAACACATTGAAGAATCAGCATTGGTTGAAGCTCGATTTTTTGTAGCGGGCAATTGTGGGATGTGCAAAGCCCGAATCGAAAAAGCTGCCAATGGTGTAGCAGGGGTAACTGTTGCTGAATGGGACAAAGAAAGTAAAGAACTATTTGTCACTTTTGATAGCTCTTTGGTTCAGCAAGAAGAAATCGAAGCAGCCATTGCCAAGTCTGGACACGATACCACCACTAGCAAAGCAGAGGAGGAAACTTATAAAAATCTTCCAGGCTGTTGTCAGTACGAAAGAGTACCATAACAATTTAACTTCTTTATACCTAGTTAAGCTAGTTTAGCTTAATACTACTTCCCCCACTGCTTAAATAGTAGTGGGGATTTTTCCATATTTTAATTTAATCCACCAATGACTACTTTTATAAAACCAATTTGGGGACTTTTTGTTTGTATACTTCTATTGTCTGCTTGTCAATCAAATAAAGAATGGACTTATCTCAAAACCATAGATTTGGCAGATAGTACGCCAATTGGTTTAACCGCATATCAAGGAAATATTTGGATAGCCGATGGCGACCATAACCGCTTGGTTGAACTAGATAAAGAGGGGAATATAAAAAATAAACTAGAAGGCTGGGAACGTCCTATGCACTTAGATAGCGATGCTCAAACGCTCTATATTCCTGAATATGGATCTGACAAGATTATTCAATGGAACAATGGGCAAAAGTCTTTTATGAGTATCACTGATAGCCTTGATGCTCCTGCAGGTATTTCAGTTTATAAAAATGAAAAAGCCATAGCTGATTTTTACAATCACAGAATCCTTTATTTTAATGGGACAAAATGGATTTCTTTTGGAAAAGAAGGCAAAGCCCAAGGAGATTTATACTACCCAACCGATGTGCAAATTACTACTAGCAAAATTTATGTAGCCGATGCCTACAACAATCGAGTACAAGTATTTGACAAAACAGGAAAAGCCTTACAAGTTATTGGACAGACAGAACGGATGAATGCCGCTACAGGAATTTATGTGTCTAACAAACAAGTTTTTGTCACCGACTTTGAAAACGACAGAGTACTCATTTACGACCTTGAAGGAAATCTTCAACAAAGCATCAACCAAGGTTTAAACAAACCAACTGATTTACTCATAATCGAAAAAGAGTTGTATATTGCCAATTACAAAGGAAAAAACTTAATGGTTTATCAGAGATAGAAATAGAATGATCACACCACAACAAGCAGAACAAATCATACTCCAACATACTATGGCGTTTGACAACGAATATGTACCACTTCACCAAGCAGTTGGACACATTCTTGCCGAAGACATTCAAGCCGACCGAGACTTCCCACCCTTCAATCGAGTGACAATGGATGGGATTGCTTTACAATATGCGACCCTAGAAAACCAAGACCAAGCAGTCATAGAGTCAGTAGCCGCAGCAGGGGCAAATCAACAAGTACTTCAAAATCCTGATGCTTGTATCGAAGTCATGACAGGGGCAGTAATGCCAGAAGCCTGTGACACCGTTGTCCGTTATGAAGACCTCAAAATCGAGAATGGGATAGCTCATTTCCTAGAAAAAGAGAATTATTTTGAGGGCAAAAATGTACACAAACAAGGCAAAGACCGAAGTGAAAGGGAGGTCCTCATTCCGAAAAACACCTTACTCACACCTGCCGAAATCTCAGTCGCTGCGACTGTTGGGAAAGCCAATCTACTGGTCAAAGCCATCCCACAAATAGCAATCATTGCCACAGGAGACGAACTAGTTGATGTCAATGAAATACCCTTGCCACATCAAATCCGTTCTTCCAATGTGTATACACTCCAAGCAGCATTAAATCAGTGGAAAGTCCCAAGCCAGATTCACCACCTCAAAGACGACAAACAAAAATTGACAGAGGCGATACAAGAAATCATCAAAACCAATAAAGTTTTGGTTTTGAGTGGAGGTGTTTCCAAAGGTAAATTCGACTTTGTTCCTGAAGTACTAGAAAGTTTGGGCATTCAGAAAAAATTTCATCGTCTTGCCCAGCGACCAGGCAAACCTTTTTGGTTTGGGGCTTCTAATGAAGGTGTCTTGGTTTTTGCCCTTCCAGGCAATCCCATTTCGTCTTTTATGTGTTTGCACCGCTATGTCCAAACTTGGCTCAAAGCTTGTTTGCAACAATCGACCAATGTTCCAAGCGCCATTCTTGCCCAAGACTTTGAGTTTGCTCCACAATTGACCTACTATTTGCAAGTCAAAACCCACATCAACGAATCAGGGCAGTGCATTGCCACGCCCCAAACAGGGAATGGTTCAGGGGACCTTGCCAATCTGACCTTAGCTGATGCCTTTCTCGAACTTCCAGCCGAAAAAACGATATTTAAGCAAGGGGGGATTTATCGAATATTTCCATTTAAGGGAATGTGGTAAATTGATTGAGTGATTAGATAGGTTCTAAGGGATAGCATTAAGTGTTAAGCACTGCCTCACTTAAAGAAAAAACTAAAGCAAATTTGTAACTTGCGAAAAAAACCGTTGGCGAATCCCAACGGGATTCAATGTTTATAACATGTCAGAACAAAACCAATTCACCCACCTAGACCAAAGCGGCAAAGTCAAAATGGTCAATGTTGGCAGCAAGCAAGCAACACAACGCTATGCCAAAGCCAGAGCCATTGTACAAGTGAGCGATGAAATACTGGCGCAATTCCAAGACCAAGACATCCAAACCAAAAAAGGACCCGTTTTTCAAACCGCCATCATTGCAGGCATTATGGGAGCCAAAAAAACAGGTGAGCTGATTCCTTTGTGCCATCCTTTGGGATTAGACAACTGCAATGTATCTATTCAAATAAACGAACAAAATCAAATCGAAATCGTTTGCGAGGCATCCCTCTTTGCCAAAACAGGGGTAGAGATGGAAGCAATGACGGGAGCGTCCATAGCGGCACTGACCATTTACGATATGTGCAAGGCATTTTCCCACGACATTACCATCGGGTCCATTCAATTGATTGAAAAAACAGGAGGCAAAAGAGATTTTCGTAGGGATTTTGTAAGCGAGGTTTAATTTTTATGAAAAGATATATGGAGGTGTCTATTCAGTTTTGCAAAAAAGAATTAAATAATATATATTATCAAACAAGTAGCGACGATTTTGAGGCATCGGGATTACTTCCAATAATCAAAAAAACAAACAATGAAATCCTTTAAAAACTGGACCAGACAAGAAATTGCAGATGAGTTTGGATTGGATGTGAAAAACAATTGTAAAAGCCTAGATTATTGGCTTGAGGTGGGAGATATAATATTGAGTGAAGCGGAAAAAAAAGAACTAGACCGTTTGCAAAAGAAATTGAAAGAGAATGTAGATGTTTGGAATGAACAAGAATTAATTATCAAATTCATTGCCTTATTGATAGATATGGTAGATTATGACAGTAAACACTATAAATCATTTGCTAATAGAAAATTAAAAGGAGAAATAGATGGTGAGCAAATTTGGGGAAAAGTAGATTTAATGATTGCCTCTGGAAAATTTGAGCCCAAAGAGCCATATTTTTGCCTTCATGAATATAAAAAAGAAAAAGGAAGTGACAATGACCCTCTTGGACAATTAATTATTGCAATGATGACTGCCAATGAGTTAAATGAGGATAGTAATTTGATGTATGGAGCCTATATAATGGGACGAAATTGGTTCTTTCTGACATTAGAAGGGCGGAAGTATTGTATCAGCAATGAGTATGTTGCCACACGAGACGATATATATGACATTTACAAAATAATGAAAAAACTCAAAACCATTATAGGAGAACTGACTAAAGGAAAAGAAGGCACGCGAGCATCAAAGGATAAGTCTGAAAATAAGACTTGAAAAAACAAACTATGTCAAAACACCAAAAACACCCAAAGCTAATCAGACCCCAACTGGGCAAATTCGGACGCAACGAATGGGCAATACTGGGCACCACTTGTGGCAACATTCAAACACTTGCCAAAGAACTCGCCAACATCCTAGAAAATGATTACAGCATCGCCTACATAGATGCCGCACACGGGAAAGAGGAAGGAGAACAAAATACCCCATTCCAAAACAAATACACCGACAAAATCAGTTTTCACCAATTTGACCAATACAGCGAATTATCCGAATACGATTTTAAAATGATGTTTAGTCAAAATGACTTGCTACTCATCAATGGCAACCACTTTGTTGGACAAAAACAAATAGTCGTTCTCGACCCTGAAAAATTGGAATCTCTCTCACGCAAAACCGACCGACTCAGCGACGTTCAACTCATTTTAAAAAATGGAGTAGACGAAATACCTGAATTTTTACAAGCGCACATCAAAGAAAATACGCCCATACTCAATTTTGCCCAAACCGAACAAATTGCCCAATACCTCCAAAAACAATCTGTACCAGCACCACTTTATGGTTTGGTCCTAGCAGGAGGCAAAAGCCAACGCATGGGACAAGACAAAGGCTTGATGAATTACCACGGCAAACCGCAAAGACTCTATCTGTACGAAAAACTAAACGCCTTTTGTGAGCAAACATTTATCTCTTGTAGAAGCGAACAGCTCGAAGAATTGCCCAATTTAAATTTAATTGAAGATAGATTTGTAGGCTTGAGCGCATTTGGTGCCATCCTCTCTGCCTTCCAACAAAACCCCAATGCTGCCTACTTGGTATTGGCATGTGATATGCCCCTTGTAAACAGTGAAGCCATAGCAGAATTGGTCAATCAAAGACAAAGCAAAAAAGTAGCAACCGCTTTTCTCAATGAAGCGACCCAATTTCCCGATCCACTCTTTACCATTTACGAACCCAAAGCCTATCCACGCTTATTGCAGTTTTTGGCACAGGCATACGCTTGCCCTCGAAAAATGCTCATCAATTCAGACATTCAAATAATAGAACCTAGTCGTCCAGAAATCCTGAAAAATGCCAATACACCTGAAGATTTTGCAGAGATTAAAAATTACTTAACCTAAGGAGCTAAAATGCAACATTGGGAATTGATACCCATTTTTTTTACCATTG
>JAHDIA010000020.1:8634-19111 GCA_020631035.1 Chitinophagales bacterium
TTACGCCTCAGAATGTTTTGGTGGAGGTTCTAGCTATCTAGCAATTTTGGCATTGTACAATATGGATTTTCGTTTGCTACGTGCCATCGCTTTATTGTGCAATATCACCGTCGTATCTGGAGGAACATTCATCTTTTACCGCCAGGGATTTTTAAAACTAAAAAAAGTATTGCCACTCGTATTGCTGAGTGTGCCAATGGCATATTTAGGAGGGCGATTGCCCATACAACAAAATGTTTTTTTTGTTCTATTAGGAATGGCTTTATTCCTAGCAGCCCTCTTAATGTTTTTTCAAAAAAGCCTGCAAGAACAATCGCAAAAACGCTGGGAACATTGGAGCATCAATACTTTTATTGGTGGAATAATTGGTTTTGTTTCAGGTATGTTGGGCATTGGTGGGGGCATTTTTTTAGCCCCAGTCCTACACCTCATTCGGTGGGATAGTCCTAAGGTCATTGCAGCTACGGCAAGTTTGTTTATCTTTGTCAATTCAATAGCGGGTTTGCTAGGGCAAATGTCAGGAGCCACTTTTGAAATGGATTGGGGTTTGGCAGCGGTCTTGATGGCAAGTGTGTTGTTAGGAGGACAACTAGGATCAAGGGTGAGTGCATTGCAGTTGCAACAACAAAGCGTCAAAAAAATAACCGCTGTATTAATTTTAGTGGTAGCAGTACGAATTTTATACAAATATTTGCCATTGTTGATGGGATGAAATTTTTAAGTATTTTGAAGCAAATGTTTGTGTGCGTTGTTGCTACTTGTTTGCCCGCTATCCACTTTTACTCCTCGTCCCGATTTTATCGGGACTGTGGGGTAACCGTTGCTATCGGGGCTAGTTTATTTTGTTCACTTGCATTCGCAAATGACGCTTTTAAATAAAATAAATTTATGAAATGCAATATATTGACATTCGGAATTGCTAGGGATATTGTCAAAACCAGTCAGTTAGAATTAAATTTAGAAGGAGAACAAACCATCAGGAATTTAAAAGAAAAGCTGGTCAATCAATTCCCTGAATTTGAAAAATTAAGGCATTATTCCATTGCCGTAAATGCGGAGTATAGGTTGGATGATTTTATATTAAATGAAGGAGATGAAATTGCCATCATCCCACCTGTCAGTGGTGGGTGAGAAAAGAATGAAAAATAATACTATGACCAACATCCAAATAAAAGCAAACGATTTAAATTTAGACGAATGTATGCAACTCGCTGCCAATGATGAAGCGGGAGGCATTTGTTTTTTTGTAGGCACTGTACGCAATCAAACCAAAGGCAAAAAAGTAGTATCCCTACAATTTGA
Organism: Chitinophagales bacterium; assembly: GCA_020631035.1. Lineage (GTDB taxonomy): Bacteria > Bacteroidota > Bacteroidia > Chitinophagales > UBA2359 > JAHDGP01. The sequence continues at coordinate 9,937 of JAHDIA010000020.1, forward strand.
AGCCTACGAAAAAATGGCAATTTCCGAAATGCAAAAAATTGCGGACCATCTCATAAAAGATAAAAGTATCAACCGAGTAGTTATCCATCATAGGGTAGGGGATTTGTCTGTTGGAGAAATCCCTGTGATCATAGTTGTAGCAGCTCCCCACCGCAAAGCCGCTTTTGAAGCCTGTCAATATGCCATCGACACCTTAAAAGAAACAGTCCCCATCTGGAAAAAAGAAATCTTCGAAAATGGTGAAGTCTGGGTATCCGCCCATCCCTAGTGATTATTTAGCCCATCACATTATGTGGCTTGTATCAGTCTCCCTCTTCTAACAAAAAAAGTCTTACATCCTCAGCCGACTTCTGAGGAATTTCCTCCATCGGAATGTGTCCAGCATCCTCATAGACAATCAATTTAGAATTGGTGATTTTTTTATCAAAGACCTGAGCATCTTCTAGTAAAATCCATTCATCGTGTTTGCCCCACATAACCAAAGTTGGGCAAGCAATTTCATCAATGCGATGAAACAAGGTGTGCATTACAGTATTTGCTCGGTCGATAAATGCCTGTCGCCCCCCCTCCCGCAATGCCATTTTGTAATATCTTTCTACCAATTCATCTGTAATTTTGGAATCGTCATAATAGACTTCCTCAATATTTTTCCGAATCAATGCCTTTGGCAATACCCGCTCAATCAAAGGGGCTACAATAGGATTTTGTGCCAAGCCAATAATTTGTGGTGGTTTTCTATCAGAAGGAATTCCAGCCGCATCAATCAAAATCAATTTTTTGACTTTCTCAGGATGTGCAATGGTATAATTCCAAGCAATATTACCTCCTAGAGAATTGCCAGCCAAATAAAATGAATCTATGTTCATCTTATTTACAAATTGATCTACGAATTTGGTATAGCTTTTAATGCTGTAATCTCTATCAGGATCAGGACCCGTCAAACCAAAGGCAGGAATGTCCATCCGAATAATTGTAAAATCTTTTTGCAACAATTGGGTCCAATCATCCCAGGTATGCAAAGAAGCCGCTGTACCGTGTACCAAAACCAAAGGCGGACCATTGCCCTCTATTCGATAATGTACCCGCATTCCCTCCATTTCCACAAACTTCGATTGCTCATTGGTATACAAACGATTCATTTCCTCTTCAGAAATATCACCCTTGTACAAAAACAGCCAAAATAGGAAAAACAACAATACCCCAAGAAAAATCAAGATTTGAAAAAGACGCTTCATTCCTAAAGATAAATAAAATTCTGTATAGATAATCCCAATTTTCGGAATGTCTTTCCATACCACTCAGCAAAAAAAGATTAAAATCAAAACTTCGGACAACTCACACTCGGTCCAGCTTTTAAATGTTTGTTTTTAATCTTTTTCTTTTTGTCTTTTTTAGAAGCAAAACGTCCCTCTTTTGAAGAGCCAAATGAGAATGGATTGATTTTGAGAGCCACATAAAAATCTGTCCCATTAAAAGTAGAAGGAATAAACAAACTGGCTAAATTTTCTGTGCCAACTGTCAAGAAACCCAAGCGAGCAGATGCACCCCAAATGATCTCTTTGTAATCAAATATGGTCAAAGCAGTTCCCAACTCAAACCAACGAGACTCAAAGCGAGGAGCGATAGACAAACTATTGGTACGAGCCAAGGTCTTATCTGTAAATTTTAAACGCTGTACCCACTGCGCATTGACATATAAGAAAGAGGTCAAGGAATAATCTGCCTGTAAGGAAACAGCCATAGGGGTAAACAAAGCAAAAGAGGCATCAGTCGAACTTGTTGCAACATCGCCCAAAGTTTGCTCGCTAATCAACTCTACCAAGTCTGCATCATTTTGAATAAATCTAAAATCATCGGCGTGAATCCAAATTTGTTCAGCAGAACTTAAATTGTGTGTTTGGCTATTGGAGTTGAAATTTAAAAAGCCTATGTCTAAAAGGGATGCTCCCAAGCGCAAATCGTAAGCTTTGTTTTCATTGCTTGAGGGTAAGATGTAATTGACTCCCAAATCAAAAGAAAAGCCATTTCCATTGGTTTGGCGTTGATAAGTATCGTTTTCAAAATTAAAATTGTGGGCAAATCCATAATCAATGTCTACTTGCGAAAAATACAAAGTATCATTGCTGGCTTTAATCAATTCAAAATCCTCTTTACTAGAAAGAAAAAAGGCATCACGGGGCTGCAAAATCTTGGCATTGATACCTGCCGAAAATTGTTCGTTAAAATTGTGTCCATAATGCAAACCTATTTCTGTCCAATGTGCCATTGACAAATCAAAAGATTTTACGGGAAAACTTTCATCAAATACTTGATTGTCGAAATCGGGGAAAGCAAGATTGGGATCAATGCCACCAGCATAAATATGTGTACGCCAATTGGTGAATATACCAAACGAATGTTTAGCTAAATTTATTAAAAGAGATGGACCTCCTATCAAGTTTTTATTGTAAATAAATTTATCTGTTTGGTTGCCATCTGCAAAATCATAAAACAAACCCTGGTTCAAATCTCCAGCAGTATTTTCGCTAGAAAATTCTTCTAAATTATCATAATTTCTACTTAAATCCAATAAGGAGGTATTGTAGATAAAAGCATAATTGTTTTGAACGAAAAAAGAACTACTTGCTAGATTTAAATCCCAATTAAGTGGATAAGCTGCTACAGGAGTAGCTGGATTTAAAATAATTCCATTTATACCAGAGTAGTTGCCCATTCGTAAAAAACCTTCTTCTTGAGCATTTAAGCATACAGGAAGCAGTAAAACAAATAGACAGCAATGGAGGACTTGCAAGAGTGATTTCATAAAAGGGCGTTATTGTTGAATTATACGGTTGGCATAGGCAAGTTGTTGTATTAACCTTTTTTAAGCCTTAAATATTATATAGAACATAGAAGAATGGCGTGAAGCGGAAGGATTTAACATTTGTACAGATAAGGCATGCCTTGTCTCCTATGTACGATTAACCAATCCTAAAAAAGAAAAACCAATTGCATAAAACCCGCAATCATTCCCAAGATGGCACCCACAGCGATCAATTTCCATTCGTCTTCTTGGAAGATGGGGCGCAGAAATCCTGCAAAATCTTCAGGGGGGAGAGTAGACATTTTTTGGAATAGGGCATTCTCTACATCCAAGCTCTGTTCGGTGTATTGATAGATATTGTGCATCAGAATGGGAAAATCCTCCATAAAGGAATAAGTCGCAATGTTTTTAACAGTCTCAAATTTTTCGGGTGTATAAAACAAATCAATTATTTTGCGGTAATCTTGTGCAGTTTCTTCAACCACATCTCGAACATGCTCTCCAATGATTTCTTTTAGTTTGGGCGATTTGGGACCACTCCACAATTGCTCAAAAATTTTCTCGGAAGTAATGATGTTTTCTTTGACCAATTTAGAATAACCTTGTGCAACCTCTTCTTGACGTTTGATGAACAAACCTTGTAGGACATAGGGGCCTATCTTTTTGGGATAGAGCGGTTCAAAAATTAGTTTGAGGGCAATCCAATTGGTAACATAACCAACGAGCAAACCAGCAAAGGGCAAGACCCACCAAACAGGAAAAAAATACCAAACAATCATTTGAACCAAGCCAAATAGGAAGCCAAAATACAAACCTGATTTTTTGACAAACTTAAACTCCTCTCGTCCACATTCCATAAAAATATCATTTAAGAGCTGCTTGTCATTTACCAAAGATTCAACCACCATGCCTTTTAAATCAAAGAGGTCGTCCAGTCGCTCTTTCATTTCGTCAAATAAATCAACGACAATTTGCGGGAGGTTTTCGGTACTTTGAGCATAAATGTTGTTTTTGGTTCGAGCAGGGAGACTTTTCCAAATAAGAGGTACTTTTGCCATCATCACCTCATCCACAATTTTTATCGAAAGTCTTTCGAGTGCTGGTCCCATTTCTTGAGCAATGACTTGAGAATCAATGTTTTGAAACTGCTCATCTATGCTGATTAGCCGTTGGGTAATCATATCGACAGATTTCTCTGCCATTGATTTGGACTTGTTGGGAATGATGCCTTGCCAACCAAGGTAGGGGGGAATCCCTACAAATTCGAGTGGGTAAAAAGTCATTTGTACAGCCAATACATTGGTTCCCCAGCCAACCAAGGCGGCAGTGATGGGAATACCAAGGTAAGCGACAAACTCAGGAAGGATGCCAGCAAGCTGTGTCATTCATAATTGTTTACAAAATGCCTAGCAAGGCTATTTAACATTATCTAATATAAAAGGGTTCTTTGAAAATTTTTGGAGAGTAATTCTTGAACAAATAGTAAGGAGCCACAGGCGACTGGATAGCTTGTTTAAGAATTAGCTCTCTTCCACAAAAATGTTCAAAGAACTATATAAATAAATACGAAAGTTAGCTAAAAAAGCTGAAAGAAATGTAGAAAATATAAATCTATCTTGTAAGTGAAGGAAGATAAGGGAGGTTTGAGCGTTTATTGGGCGGTTTTTTCCTCGTCCAAATTGTCAGGATAGATTTGTAGGATTTTGCCTTCTTTATTTGGTTGTGTACCCGCACGTTGAGCACGTTTATAGGCGAGTTGTTGAGCCACTTGTTCACGGCGGCTCATTTTGAAGACACTTTGTGGTTCTGTTGCATACTGAGGTACAGGTTTAAGACTTGTATTGTTAAGTTTATCAGTATTTTCTATGATTTTGATGGCTTTTCTGTTTCCATGGTATTGCTTTTTGAGTTCTTCATCTTTTTGTGGCGTGGTATATTGTACCAAAGTACGCAATTCAGACATAGCCATTCTATTGTCTATCCAAGCCAAACGCAGACCATTTAACTTTAAATAGGCTAGATACAACAAAAAACTAGCAGCAAACACTCCAAGAATTTGTAAAATGTATTGTACAAAAATCATAGTTAATCAGATAGTTTTATCAGCAAAAAGAACACACAGTTTAAGGGAGTTTACTAGTTGCCAACACTATTAGAGACAAACAAATGAATTTGGGTAACTTATAAATTGTTTCGGATTGAAGGTGTTAATATCTTTTCAAATTCAAACTTATCATTAATGAGACGAAAATAAGACAAATTGGGTTGTATTCCTAACAAATTAAATAGCTTTTTTTGCAGCTTTTTTTGCTTGTGAAAGCAAAGTACGTGCATCCGTATATCCTTCTTCCATTATAAGCAAATCACCTTCCTTGTTTAGGAACAACAAACTCGGCAATATTTTAATGGCAAAAACAGTCTGTAACATTTGACCATCTTTAGATTCCATATCCAATTTGTATGGCAGATAATTGGTGTTGAGGTATCGTGCTAATGCATCGTCTATAAAAACGTTTTTGTCCATTTGCTTACAAGGCAAACACCAATCAGCATAAACATCTATAAATATGGGCTTGTCAACAACAAGGGCCTTGTCCAACAGTTTGCTAAAAGAACCTTCGTAAAAGTTGACTTTGCCTATTTTGGTTTGAGATAGACCTTGAGTTTTTTGTGTCTTTTTAGCACCACAAGAACCAAAGAAAAATAAAATGCCTATCAATAAAGAAATGGTGTAATAGAATTGTTTTGTCATAAGAAGAGGTCTGTCGTTTGTAGATATAAATATATCTCTTTTAATAAGATAATGTTAATAAGACTTAAATGTAAAACGACCGTTTAAGGATAGTATTTTATGGAAAGAAAAACAGATTCGAATCACACCGCTACAACCATTTACCCTTGCTGCCTTTCGACCCTGGGGGATTCAACAGGAGCTAGTCGAACGAATCTGCGGTTGCAAAGATAGAACTTTTTCTAGCCACCCAAAATTTTTTTTAAGTTTATTTGAAATTAGTTTGAAGCCGTGATATAGCAAGTTGTTTCTCTTTTTCTTATATATTGATTCGTTTGTAATCTAAGTGTTGTTTAGACACACAGAATAGGGCGGAGTTTTTTTCGTTAAGCAATTGTTTATTTTTATTGGTCAATTATTTGACGCCCCCTAACGAATTGACAACTTGAATCTGGAAGTTGGTAACTTTCTAATTAATATTCTGTCTCTATGAAAAGCAATTTAAGTACCTTTGCACTCTAAAAATCAGAAAAAATAAAATTTCATTATACAAAAAAATAAATCCATGGAAAATTTAGGGCATAAAAATCCAAATGCTGACCTGAAGGAGATTGGTTTGAGAAATGTCACAGCACACTGGAATTTGTCTGTTGCAGAATTGACGGAATTGACCTTGAACCAAAAGCAGGGTGAGTTGTCAGCAAATGGAACACTTGTCGTAGATACGGGGGAGTTTACTGGTCGTTCACCCAAAGATCGTTTTATCGTTGAGGATGACATTACCAAAGATACTGTAGATTGGGGGGCCATCAATCAGCCTATCTCATCTGAGCATTTCGATCAATTGTATGACAAGGTGATGGGGTACTTACAAGCCAAAGATGTATATGTGAGAGATGCTTTTGCTTGTTCCAATCCTACCTATAGACTCAATGTACGTGTCATCAATGAGTATCCTTGGCAGAATATCTTTGTAAACAATATGTTCATTCGTCCAAAAGTGGAGGAAATTGACAGTTTTAAGCCCGATTGGTTGGTCATTTCGGCCCCAGGTTTCCATGCAGATCCAGAGGTGGATGGTACACGTCAGCACAATTTTGCCATCATCAACTTTACCCGCAAAACCATCATCATCGGTGGTACTGCCTATACAGGTGAAATCAAAAAAGGTATTTTCTCAGTATTGAACTTTGTGTTGCCAACTGAAGAAAAAGTGCTTTCTATGCACTGTTCTTCCAATGTGGGTAACCTAGAAGATACTGCCATCTTTTTTGGACTTTCAGGTACAGGTAAAACAACCCTTTCTTCTGACCCTAATCGCCGCTTAATTGGAGATGACGAACACGGCTGGGCGAAAGGAAATGTATTTAACTTTGAGGGAGGTTGTTATGCCAAAGTTATCAATCTTAATCCAGAATTTGAGCCTCAAATTTACAATGCCATAAAATTTGGTGCATTGCTCGAAAATATCAAGTTCTATACCAATACCAGAGAGATTGATTTTGGCAATGTCGATAAAACACAAAATACGCGTGTAAGCTATCCCATTCACCACATCAACAAAATTGTTCATTCACAAATGGGAGGAGAGCCTAAAAATATTTTCTTCCTAACTTGTGATGCTTTTGGGGTATTGCCTCCTGTTTCTAAATTGACTAGAGCACAAGCTATGTACCACTTTATCTCTGGTTATACTGCCAAGGTTGCAGGTACCGAAGAAGGGGTCAATGAGCCACAAGTTGTGTTCTCTGCTTGTTTTGGTGCGCCTTTTTTGCCACTACACCCAACGAGCTATGCCGATTTACTAGGACAAAAAATTGAGGAAAATCCAAAGGTCAATGTTTGGTTGGTCAATACTGGTTGGACGTCTGGACCTTATGGAGTAGGTTACCGCATCAAATTGCCTGATACCAGAGCAATCATCAAAGCGGCATTGGATGGGGTATTGGAAAATGTCGCCTATACTGTTGACCCAATCTTTGGTTTGATGATGCCTTCTAAATGCCCAGGTGTACGTTCTAAAATGTTGAATCCAATCAATACTTGGGATGACAAAGATGCTTACGTCAAAAAAGCGAATATGCTTGCCGAAAGATTTGTTGAAAACTTTAGACAATTCGAGGACCAAGCCAGCGATGAAATCCTAGCTGCTTCTCCTAAAGTGAGAACAGACTTAGCGGTATAAGATTGCTAGAAAAAAATGCTAGAAAATAGAAACCCCGAAAGCTTGAGAGCTTTCGGGGTTTTTTTTCTTTTTTATGGTGCAGCGTTTGTGCCTCTAGGCTACGCTCACACCGATTAGCCAACGCCTGCTTCATACTTCGTACAAGCGTTTTTCCTCCCGCAACATCCGACGCCTTTTAATGTTGAGTTGAAGTGCAGGACGAAGCGGGTGGATGAAATCTACGACGCAGCCCAAAGCACGCGCCCGATAACCAGACCAAGACTTAGCCATGAAAGACGCACATTGCCCAATAATGAAAATTACGAATTTAGGATGTAGAGTTACGAATAAAAAATTCTACATTCGTCATTCTACATTCGTAACTCAAAAAGCATATCCAATTCCAAACTCAAAATTCAAAATGGGCAATCCCCCGCTCAATTCCAAACCTGCATCATTGTCGCTAAATTTGACTTCATAGTCTATCCAATCTTCCACAAAGGTACCACCAATGGCATCTTCGATTTCGCGTTGAAAATTCTCTGCATTTTCTTGATAGTCGGCAGGAGTTGCATCCAAAATATTACTAACGACCATATCCCAACTGTTCCGAGCATAACCAAAGCCAAGTCCAAAATCAAGTGTGATTTGATCATTAATCAATGCTTGTACTCCTAGTTTTAGTCCAAAAACTGTTGTTTTGAAATCCCCTGTAAAATCGCCTATATAATCTCCATCTTCTTCGTCTATATACATTCCTTGAGTCACATCGGCATTGACTTTATTGTAGCGGAAAAAAGGAGCCAAATAAAAACCACGAGGAGCAGGGGAATTGCTGCCAGGGTAAAAACGCAATTCAGGAGAAATATCAAAACCGCCTGTTTCAAAGTCCAAACCAAGTAGACCTGTGTCTTTAACAGAATCATCTACAACCCGTTCGACAATCCCACTACCAGGAAAACCGCTACTACGAGGAATCATTGGAGCGAATCGCAATTTAACACTGAGTTGATCAGTCAATACCCGTTCATAGCCCAAAGCAATTTTTTGATAAGGGAAAAAGGCATTGGGCATCCAACTAATGACATTGTTGGGACCTGTTGTTTGTGCCCAACTTTTGCCACCTAAGAATGCCATAATGACAAATACACAAAAAGAAAGTCGAAACAATGTAGCCGATTGATTTAAAAAAGGCTTTATTTTTGTTTTTTTCAAAGACATAGCGGAAATGGTTTAATGTATGGTGATTAATAGATAAATTTTTTTTGATTTTTTTAAATACTTAGCCGAATTGTTCGGTTTTGTTTATTACATTCGATCCAACGAAGTCATACAATAATATTATGAGCAAGCAATATAAAGAAATAAATAAACTCCTAGTAGCCAATCGTGGAGAAATTGCGATTCGGATTCTTAGAGCTTGTACAGAGCTCAACATCGAAACGGTAACGATCTATACCTTTGAAGATCGTTATTC
>JAHDIA010000750.1 GCA_020631035.1 Chitinophagales bacterium
TACTATTCTGAAAATAGAAAGAGAGCAGTTTTTTAAATTAAAAAATATGAGAAATATATTTTGTTTACTGATAATTGTACTATTTACAGCTTGTGACAAATCACAAAATACCACCAAACACAGCATCACCATCAAAGAGAGTAGAGTAGAGGCATTGCCATTTTACAATGAAGCTATTTTTACCCCTCATTGGTTGAAGCCAGGAAGCAGTGAGCTAAACAATTTTCACAAAATATCTCCCTTCCAATTAATCAATCAAGATGGGAAAACCATCACCGAAAAAACCTTTGCAAACAAAATATATGTAACGGACTTCTTCTTTACTTCCTGCCCAGGAATTTGTCCAAAGATGACCGCCAATATGGGCATCCTACAAGAAGCATTCCTCGAAGATGAAGAAGTCTTATTGTTATCACATTCTGTCACACCCGAAAGAGATTCCGTTTCTGTCCTCAAAAACTATGCAGATGCCAAAGGCGTTTTGTCCCACAAATGGCACTTAGTCACAGGCGAACAACAAGTCATTTACAATCTCGGACGAAGCGACTATTTTGTAGAAGAAGACCTCGGACTAGACAAAGATGTTGACGATTTCCTCCATACCGAAAACTTTGTTTTAATTGACCAAAACAGACACATTCGTGGCATTTACAATGGTCTCAACCTAGCTTCCATCAACCAATTGATTGCAGACATCAAAACCCTCAAAAAAGAAAAATAAGCGTTATTCATATAGCAGCTTTTGTTATAGTAATATAGTTAGTTTTTACTTACCTAATTTTGTTATTAAAGGGAAAGAATCATTCATTAACGGATAGAATGAATTCTTTCCCTTTTTTTGTAAATTTGTCCCCCATACATAATTTGTATTTGGCATGAAGCGGATGGAATTAAGAACCGACGAAGAACGTAGGGGCGTATGCCCACCTTTGCGATGCCTACGCCCGATAGTAGTGAATATCCCGATACGGCACTGGGAGAATCTATTTATTTTCCCAATAAATGACCGAAATAGGACAAAACAAAATATTTTTGAAATGCCTATCGGGATAGCAGCGGATAGCGGGGACACCTGAACATTTGAAAAACCAGTGTTCCGTCCCATTTATTTAAATTAAAAGGTTCTTTGACAATTTTGGGCTTTAGCAAAAATTGTCAAAGAACGAATTAAAAAAAACAACATAAATTTAAAAAGTGAACACATTCAAAACCATCAGCCCCATAGACGGCTCCATATACCTAGAACGCCAATGGGCAGACGATAAAACCATTGAAGAAACCCTTACCCAAGCGCAAGAAGCACAAGCCAAATGGAAAAAGACCAGCCTCAAAAGAAGAGCGAGTATTTGCAAAAAAGCAGTCAAATACTTTGTCAAAAATGCTGATAAAATAGCCGAAGAATTGACTTGGCAAATGGGACGCCCCATTCGTTACACCCCTTTTGAAATCACCAAAGGATTCCAAGAACGAGCTTTGTATATGATTGACATAGCTGAGGGGAAATTAAGCGATGTCTCCGCACCAGAACAAGCAGGATTTCAACGATTCATCAAGCGAGAACCACTGGGGACAATCTTTGTTTTAGCCCCTTGGAATTATCCCTATTTGACCTCAGTCAATGCCATCGTTCCTGCACTAATGGCAGGCAATACAGTCATCCTCAAACACTCTGATCAAACCCCACTTTGTGCCGAAAGATATGCCGAAGCATTTGAGGCAGCAGGCTTACCCGACGGTGTATTCCAATACATTCACGCCAATCACACGCAAGTGGGACAAATGATACAAGACAGTCGTATAGATTTTGTAGCATTTACGGGTTCTGTCAAAGGAGGAAAAGCCATTCAAAAATCAATAGGCAAAAGATTTATTGCATCGGGTTTGGAGCTAGGAGGCAAAGACCCCGCCTATGTCAGAGCAGATGCTAATTTGGACAATGCCGTTGAAAATTTGGTTGATGGTTCCTACTTCAATTCAGGACAATCTTGTTGTGGCATTGAGCGCATTTATGTCCACAAAAAATTGTTCAAACCCTTTGTCGAGGGCTTTGTTGAACTGACCAAGCAATACCAATTGGGCAATCCACTAGAGGCAAATACCACACTCGGACCAATGGTTCGTGCCCAAGCCGCCAAATTTGCCCAAAAACAAATAAATCAAGCAATCAAACAAGGTGCAAAAAGTCTAGTAGACCCCAAGCATTTTGAGGCATACAAAAGCAATAGCCCCTATATGGCACCCCAAGTTTTGATTGATGTAGACCACTCAATGGACTTGATGCGAGAAGAAACCTTTGCCCCCGTCGTTGGCATTATGCCCGTCAAAAGCGACCAAGAAGCCATCCAATTGATGAACGACAGCGATTATGGTCTAACGGCATCTATTTGGACCCAAGACGCCAAGAAGGCACTCAAACTCGGCGAACAAATCGAAACAGGTACGTTTTTTATGAACCGCTGCGACTATCTCGACCCAGCCCTTGCTTGGACAGGCGTCAAAAACAGCGGACGAGGCTGTACACTTTCTGCCCTCGGCTACGAATCATTGACCCGACCAAAATCGTTTCATGTGCGACTATAGATTTAATTGTAATTAGTAGTTTTTTTAGTGCAACGTATGTGACATTGAGGCTGCGTGTGCGCTGGTTAGCCAACGCATATTTGGTCCCTTGTACAAGCGAGTATCCACCCGCTCATCCGACGCAAATAAATTGTATATTATAAACTGCGAAGAAGGCTAAACCACTAAGTAATCTTGAATTTTAAATCCGCTTCGGCGGTCCGATTAAATCTTAAATTTTGAATTCAAAACAAAAAATAGGGCTTCTGCTTTGCGATCACGTCGCCCCGCAATACCGAGAAGAATTTGTGGACTATCCCACTATGTTTGGGAATTTATTTCCAGAATTGGACATTGTAGCATACGATGTAGTAGGGAAGGAAGAATTACCCAAAGACATAGACGAATGCGAAGGCTATTTGACCACAGGAAGCAAACACTCTGTCTACGAAGACATTGAGTGGATTGTTCAAATCAAAGACTTTGACGCATCGGAGCGTATGGATGTTTTTATGGA
>JAHDIA010000021.1:0-11096 GCA_020631035.1 Chitinophagales bacterium
TGTAGACGTTGCATGCAACGTCTCTACAAGGCTTTCCGCTACTATCGGGCGTAGGTATCGGTTCTTTTGGTGCCTTGTCGGTTCTTTGGTCCATCCGCTTCACGCCTTGCTTTCCATTTTCTGTTTGGGCAAATGATTATTTGCCCAAACATTTCGCCCGTTTCGTGGAGAAAATTCGTGAATTTTCTCTACAAAATGCTCCACTAATTCAGCACTCACAATCCACCTGCGTAGGATGAGCGGATGGATGAAATTTAAGACGCAGCCAAAAACATGCGTTGGTTAACCTGACTAAGACGTAGCCATGAACCAATGACGTTGCACAAAAAATATTAACAATCAAAAAAGAACACTCAATCTTGAATTTTTAATCTTGAATTTTCAATCAATTAATCATCCCCTTCGCCTCATTCAATGCCTCTTGCAAACCTTTGGGATTTTTACCACCTGCTGTAGCGTAAAAATCCTGACCGCCACCGCCACCTTGAATGTGCTTGGAAATGCTGCGAATCATTTGGGTCGCATTGAGCGATTTTTCTTCGACCAATGACTTATCAATAATGACACTCAAATGAGCCTTGCCATTGAGTTTTGCCCCTAGAACTGCTAAGACATTGGGTACTTCACGTTGCAAATCAAATGCCATTTGTTTGACCATATCGGCATTGCCTACCTCGACAATAGATGCAATGAACTGTACTCCGTTGATGTCTTCTACTTGTTGTTTGAGTTCATTTTTGAGCATAGCCGCTTGCTTGCGGTAAATCTGTTCGAGTTCTTTTCGCAGTTGTGTGTTTTCATCCGATAAATTCTGAACACGTTCCACTACACCTTTGGGATTTTTGAAGACCGAACGTACTTGGTCGAGCATTGTCATTTCGTCTGATACTCTTCTGTATGCTTGTTCGCCTGTCATAGCCTCAATTCTACGAACACCTGCCGCAACAGATGTTTCCAAGGTGATGGTACAAAAGCCCAATTCGCCACTAGCTTTGACATGGGTTCCCCCACAAAGTTCTCTCGAAAAGTCTTTGTCAAAGGTAATGACCCTTACAAAATCGCCATATTTTTCACCAAAAAGAGCGGTTACGCCACTATTGATGGCTTCGTCATAGGGGACATTGCGCTGTTCTTGGAGTTGAATATTCTCACGAATTTTTTGGTTGACGATTTTTTCAACTGCTTTGATCTCTTCTTTTTCGACCTTAGCGAAGTGTGAAAAGTCGAAACGCAAATAGTCGGGATGTACCAAAGACCCCTTTTGGTTGACGTGATCGCCCAATACTTGTTTTAATGCCGAATGCAATAAGTGGGTAGCAGTGTGATTGGAAGCAGTGCTTTGTCGGCGTTTGGTGTTGATTTTGGCAACGACCATTCCTTTGGGATTTTTAGGCATCTTTTGCACAAAGTGAACAATGAGGTCGTTTTCTTTTTGGGTATTAATGACAGGAATTTCTTCTCCATCAATGATGAGTAGACCAGTATCGCCCACCTGTCCACCACTTTCTGCATAGAAAGGTGTACGTTCCAAAATAATTTGGACTACTTCTTTTTTCTTGATGTTTGCCGTACGGTATTTCAAAATGGAGGTGATGGTTTCCATTTCGTCATAGCCAACAAACTGGTTTTCTTTGCCTGAAATCAACTCAACCCAGTCACCTGTGGTAATTTTTCCTGCTTCCTGCGCACGCTTTCTTTGAATTTCCATTTCGGCAACAAACCCTTTTTCATCTACTTCGATGTTTTTTTCGCCTGCCATCAATCTGGTAAGGTCAAGAGGGAATCCATAGGTATCGTACAATTCAAAAGCAGTCTTACCATCAATGTTTTGGTGGCTGATTTTGTTGAAGTGGTTGATACCAGAAGCGAGCGTACTCAAGAAAGACTCCTCCTCACTTTTGATGACTTTGGTGATGAATGCTTGCCCTTCCACCAATTCTGGAAAGACGCCATCGAATTGATCGACCAAAATGGGTATCAATTGGTAGAGTAGGGGTTCTTTGTAGTTAAGGATGCTGTAGGCATAACGAACAGCTCTTCTAAGAATGCGGCGGATAACGTAACCTGCTCCATTACTTGAAGGCAATTGACCATCGGCAATGGTAAAGCTGATGGCACGAATGTGATCAGCAATGACACGTAGGGCAATATCAGTTTCTTCACTTTCGCCATATTTTGTTCCAGTGATTTCACTTATTTTGCCAATGAGTGGAGTAAATATATCAGTATCGTAGGTTGCTTTTTTGTTTTGAAGCACCATTGACAGACGTTCAAAGCCCATCCCTGTATCTATGTGTTTTTCGGGTAGTTCATTGAGGGAACCATCGGCATTGCGATTGAACTGAATGAATACCAAGTTCCATATTTCGATGACTTCAGGATGATCGGCATTGACCAGCGTTTTGCCATCCACTTTGGCACGATCCTCATCAGAGCGAGCATCAACATGAATCTCGGAACAGGGACCACAGGGGCCAGTATCGCCCATTTCCCAAAAGTTGTCTTTTTTATCGAAGGGTAGAATGCGGTCTTCTGCTATAAACTCTTTCCAATAATCTTGCGCCTCAGTATCCATAGGTAGGCCATCTTTTTCATCTCCTTCAAAAATAGAAACATACAAACGGTCTTTTGGAATTTTGTAGACCTCAGTAAGCAGCTCCCAAGCCCAGGCAATGGCTTCTTTTTTGAAGTAATCACCAAATGACCAATTGCCCAACATCTCAAACATGGTGTGGTGGTAGGTATCGACACCAACCTCTTCGAGGTCGTTGTGTTTACCAGAGACACGAAGACATTTTTGGGTATCAGCGACTCTTTTTTGGGTCGCTTTTTTGTTGCCCAGAAAAAAATCTTTGAAAGGGTTCATACCCGCATTGGTAAACATCAAAGTGGGGTCATTTTTGACTACAATAGGCGCAGATGGCACTATTTGGTGTTGTTTGCTTTCAAAAAAATCTAGGAAAGTCTTTCTAATTTCAGCAGTTGTCATTGGATGTTCTTATCTTCATTTTATAATATAGATACAAATTACTAACTTTGACCCTCGTTCAGTTTAACGAATTGCTCATTTAATTAACAACTTCATTAACAAAGGCCTTTTTAATAAGGGCACAAAGTTACAGATTTATCTTTTAAAATAATGGCAAAAGAAAGATACTACTACAATACTTCAACCCTTCGGTATGAAAAAATCGAAGTATCGTGGAAGTTGCGATTGTTGAAACTGTTTGGATTTATGTGTGCGGCACTGGTTTGTGCCTTCATCATTATGGTTTTTTCTTTTAAGTATATTGAATCACCCAAAGAGAAAGAGCTAAAACGTGAACTAGAGGATATTAATCTAATAGTTGGACAATTGCAAAAGAACAATGAAAGAAATTCTCAGATTTTGGCAAACTTGCAAAGTCGAGATGATAATATTTATAGAGTAATCTTTGAAGCGGAACCCCTCCCATCTAGTGTTAGGAATGTTGGTGTTGGGGGAAGCAATAAGTACAAAGATATGGAGGGGCTCTCTAATAGCGAATTGCTGACCAATGTTGCAAAGCAATTGGATAAGATAGAGCGTCAGATTTATATCCAATCAAAATCTTATGACCAGATTACACATTTGTTGGAGAACAAGGAGGAATACAATGCTTGTCGTCCAGCAATTATGCCTGTTGCCAATAAGGATTTGACCAGAGTGGCCTCAGGTTATGGTATGCGTATCCACCCTATTTATAAAACCCGAAAAATGCATTATGGAATGGACTTTACTGCACCTGAAGGGACAGATGTCTATGCGACAGGTAAAGGTAAGGTTGTAAAAGTGCAAAAGACCGAAAGAGGATATGGTTACAATATTGTTGTTGACCACGGTTTTGGTTTTAAAAGCCGATATGCTCACTTGAGTAAGATGTTGGTGAAAAAAGGCGATAAGGTCAATCGTGGTGATGTGATTGGTTTGGTGGGTAATACTGGTTTGTCTACAGCACCTCACTTGCATTATGAGGTGATTAAGGTGGAAAAGAAAAATGGGAAAACGGTAGAAAATAGAGTAAATCCCGTTTATTACTACTACAATGATTTATCTCCTGAAGAGTATGAGCAAATGATCGAGTTGTCTGCTAAGGCAAATCAGTCGTTTGATTAAAATAACATTTACGAAGCAACGAAGTACCAAAAGCTGCGAAATTACGCCCGATTGAAGTCCCGATTTGTTATCGGGACAAAAGCGTAAAGCGGGGAGACACTTTGCAAACGAAGCCCCAATCCCGATTTTATCGGGATCCCATTTATTAAACATTGTTTTGGTATGACATGTATATCCAGCAATTGATTAGACAAAATATTGCAAATAGTTGATTATCAGCTTTTAAATTGTATCTTTGTATAGAAAAGCCTTATATAAGGGGAGCCATCAATATTTGGTTGAGAAGGGTTGATACAGTCTACATTTGTCTGTTTCCTCTTTTTTTGTTATTATTGATAGAACTAATTGCTAACTATGGAAACGATCAAACTATACTATTCTATTGGAGAAGTTGCTAGAGAATTGGACTTAAAAGACTCGCAAATTAGACATTGGGAGAAAGAGATTCAAGTACTCAAACCCAAGAAAAAAGCCAATGGCAAACGTGCTTTTACAGAAAAAGACATTGAGGTATTGAAAATGATTAAGCTTTTGGTCAAGGACAAAGGCTATACTTTGGAAGGGGCCAATAGAGAATTGTTGAACAAAAGAAGAAGCATTTTGAATAAAATGGAAGTGGTGGAACGCCTCAAAAATATCCGTTCTTTTTTGGTGAGCCTAAAAGCTTAAATGATCCTTGCTAATAAATTAAATTAGAAAATATGTTCCTTGCGTCCCGTATTCAATCGGACGCCAATGCCAATGTATTGAGTGGTGGTGGAACTTGATTCTGTGCTAGCTTGCCTTAAAGCGTAAATTCCATCCAAAAACAAATTGTGTCCCCACTGCCAACTGACTGTCAGTGAGCCATATAGAATGTCCGTAGCAATTCCCTGTCCTATCTTATTGTCCAAATCTTGTTCTCTGTTGTTGTAGTCCAATAATATGTTTCCTCCCCAATTGCTCGTATCTGAATCCATTCCTGTTTGTGCATACATCCCTTTTAATTTGAAGCCAATGTTTTGTTTTAGGTCGTAGCGGATGATGCTGATTACTTCCCTGAAATTGGCTCCCAATGGATGTGCCAAAGCTTGATTGTAATGGGTAAAATTGGCAATGGTGTCAGAATGGGTGTAAGTATAAGGGCGTACTTGATTGTATTCCACTTGTAGATCTAAACTGGGGACTTTGAGAAAATCAATGGTTTTGATACCCAATTGAAAACCATTTTTATTCTTCCAATCACCATTGAGAGAACGGATGGACTCGAAACTCCATTCGTCTAGTACCAATTGCCCATAAACTGTCCACTTTTTGAAAGGCAAGTATTTGAAGTCAGCTCCAATAATCACATTGCCCAAAGAGCCACCTGTTTGTGTTTCAATTGCTCGATAAAAGATAATGGGGTTGAGGTATTGTATGTCTAAGTCTCCACCAGACATAACGGCTTCAAAAATCCCTAAATTGAATTTCTTACCAATATTCATACTCAGATGGTGCAATGCCATATACTTGCGACCTCGTTGACCGTCGGCATAACCCGATACATTGCCAATGGTGCTTTCAAATTGGGTAATCATTTGGGCAAATAAATTGGTGTATTGAAAAATCCAAACATTGGTTTGGGCTTTCAAAAACAGATAGTTTCCTGCAAAGTTGGACAAGATCAAGGAGCGAAATCCATTGCCAAAAAAGTGGTGGTCGTGTCCAAATTGGATGTTGACTTTGTCCAAGACTGGAAAACTGATGTAGCCTGCTGCCGAAAAATAATCGACTCCCGAATCACGAAAGGCATTGAAGCGGTTTTCGCCTGGTAGTGTCAGGTGGCGGTTTCCCAATATATAATTTCTAGAATAAGTTGGGAAACGTGCTTGGTTCTCACTCAAATAAGAATAAAAACCCAGTTTTTTGCCAATTTGACCTCTAGCCTCTATGCCTCTGGTATTGATGAACAAGGTGGTGCTGTCGTCCAATTCTTTCATCACTTCAAAGTGGAGAACTGGATTGAGTTTGAGTTTGAAATCTGCTTGGTCTATGAATAAAAAGTCGCTTTTGTATTGGTAAAAGGGCTTGAACAATACCCGCTTGGATTTCACCCTCGATAGGTTCCATTCGCTATTGTCTTTTGCCAAATAGGCGTGTTGGCGTCTGTCCATTCGGTTGAAAAACAAAGGTTCCAATTCCAATGCGTCAACAGTCTCGGCTATGGCTTTTCGATTGTAGGGTCTTTGACTGCTGTGGAGGTTGTGAAAAAGCGAATCTGCTTTCATTTCCAAGCGTGTCACAAAATGATTGCCGTCTATATTGTACAAAGGCATAAAGGTGCTTTGTGCCAGCATAGGTAGGCTCAAGAATACAAGAATAATGTAGAATATGATTCGCATAGTAAATTGTCAAATTGTTGATTTTTCGGACGGAACGTTTTGGTCGGTAGATAACATATGTTAATCGGATAAAATTTTGGTTCTTCCCAAAAATATTCGCAATATGATAAAACTGACCAATGCAATGCCGCCCCACATCATACTTGCCTGCCAATCTTTGAAAATCAATTTACCCATCAAAAACAAAATGGAATAGGTCATACAAATGGAGGCAAACCAACAAATAAACAGATAGGGCAATTTCGATTTTTCTCCGCTTTGGTTGGTCAATTCCTTGATAGGATGCCAGGCTCCCTCAGGGCGAACTTTGTTGTAAAACGCCAACAAATGTTCCCTATTGGTTGGAGGCGTCAAATAAGTTACCACCAACCAACTTATGGTCGTAAAGCCAACGGTTAAAAAGAAACTATTGGGAAATTCCCACTGCAATACAAACTTACTAAAGGCAAAGGCAATAAAGGGTGCAATGGTTGCCGTTATCTCACTCCAAGCATTGATGCGCCACCAATACCACCGCAAAATTAAGACCAATCCCAGCCCTGCTCCACACTCTATCAAAAAGCCCCACATACCCGAAATGCTTTCTATTTTACTAGCGACAAATATGCCTACAATGGTCAACAATACAGTACTGATACGAGCAATATTGACTTGCTGTTTGTCACTGGCCTTTTTGTTGATAAAGCGCAAATACAAGTCATTGGTCAAATAACTTGCTCCCCAATTGAGCTGAGTAGATATTGTACTCATATAAGCGGCAAAGAATGCCACCAAGAGCAATCCCTTGAGTCCACTAGGTAAATAATCACGCATAGCATAGACATAACCAATTTTTGCTTCGGCACCGCCCTCTAATTCAGGATACAATACCAGAATAGCCAAAGCCACCAATATCCACGGCCAAGGACGAATACAGTAATGGGCGATTTGGAAGAATAGGGTAGCGTAGACGGCATGTTTTTCATTTTTGGCACTCATAATGCGTTGTGCCACATAGCCACCGCCACCAGGCTCTGCCCCAGGATACCAACTTGCCCACCAAACGAAAGAAAAATAAGCCACAAATGACCCTATACCCAATGCCAAATTTTGTCCAATATTGTCACTGGTGATATTAGGGAAAAAGTCCCTAGTCCATTCAGGTGTTTGAGCCATTAAGCCATCAATGCCGCCCACTTGTTCTGTTCCCAAAACATAAACAGCCAACAATATGGTCGAAATCATTGCTACCACAAACTGTATAGCATCGGTCATTGCTACACCCAATAAGCCTGAAAGAGAGGAGTAAAGAGCTACCAAAAGCATAAAGCCCCCACAGATTAGCAGTCCTGTTTCTTGGGGAATGCCAAAGAAGCCTTCTAATAAGGTCATCAGTGCCAAATTGACCCAACCAATGATGATGACATTTAAGAATAGCCCTAAATATATGGCCTTAAAGCCCCGTAAGAAAGCCGCAGCCCTCCCAGTATACCGCAATTCAATCAGTTCTACCTCTGTTAGTACATTGGCTCTTCGCCACAGATTGGCAAAAAAGAAGGTAGTCAACATACCACCTGCCAGAAAGTTCCACCACAACCAATTGCCCGAAATACCATTTTTTGTTACCAATTCGGCAACTGCCAAAGGCGTATCAGCAGCGAAAGTGGTGGCCACCATCGAAATACCTGCAATGTACCAAGGGAAATTGCGTCCCCCCAAAAAAAAGTTATTTAAGTTTTTACCAGCTTTTTGAGTAAAGGACAATCCAATGCCCACAATTAATACCAAAAAGCCTCCTATCACAGCCCAGTCTAGTGTTGTTAACATTTGCATTTTTTCTTTAGAAAAAGTAAAAATACTTCTTTTTGATTAAAGTATTTGGGAATTATTCACTAACATTGCAATGTTAGCCATGATATGAAGCTACTCCTCAAGAAATTCAAGATATTGATACAATACAAAACCTCTTAACTCAATGACGGGGCGTACTAGAAAAACAACGACTAGAAAAAGTACACGAAAGAAGAAGCAAGATAGTATTTGGGAAAATCGTAAATGGCACCGTGCCTTTGGTGTGATTGCCCTACTGGCGGGCGTATATACTTTCCTAGCCTTTACCTCTTATCTCTTTACTTGGGAACAAGACCAAGACTTTTTTAAACCCATCAACCTTGGATTCATATTTAGTGACAGTGTTGTAGCCAATAGCATGGGACGCATTGGCAGTTTGTTGTCGCATATATTTTTCCGAAATGTGGGCTTGAGTTCTTATTTATTAAGTTTTGTCTTTGTTGCCGCAGCCTTTAGGTTGTTGCTACCCAAAAAAATGTTTTCATTGACCAATGTTGCCAAATACAGTTTCATTGGAATGATTATATCCTCTATTACTTTGGGGTTCTTTTTTGGATATAGACAGTTTCCCTATGGAGGTTTGTTTGGCAATGGAGTGAGCAATTGGTTAGAAAGCTTTATGGGCTTTTACGGGACAGGTTTACTACTGATTTTTTCTACCCTCATTTTTTTGATATTTGTCTTCAATCCCAATCTCGACGATTTCTTTGTTTCTCTATTTAGGGTAACCAAGGTCAAAACGCCCAATGTCGATATGTCTTTTGTAGACAAACTCAAATCTTCCCTACCTTCTGCAATGGCAAGTGTCAAAGCGGCAACAGCTAGTAAACGCAAGAGTAGTAAGACTAAAAAGAAAAATGCTGCAACAAAAATTCGTCCCTCAGCTCGAATTTCTGAAGAAGGCGAATCCATATTTGAAGAAAAACCAGCAGATACCATCACCTTTGATGTAAAAGACAAGGCCAAAGAGGATGAAAAAAAGACTGCAAAACCCAAGGTACGTAGCGATGCCAAACCCGCTAGCAAAGAAGGTTTGATTTTGGATGTGGATATGCCCAAAAACGAAATCGAAGAGGCACTCAAAGAAATCGAAGAGGAAGAGCGTCTCAAGAATAAGAAAGAAGTACAGACAGTTATTGAACAGGGTGACTTTGATCCGACCCTTGAATTGTCGGATTACAAAACCCCACCTTTGGATTTGCTAGAATACTATGGCAATGACCAATTGGTGGTAGACCGAGCGGAATTGGAATCGAACAAGGAACGCATCGTCGAAACCCTTGCCAATTACAATATTGAAATCGAAAAGATTCGGGCAACTCCTGGGCCAACCATTACCTTATATGAGATAGTCCCTGCTCCTGGTATTCGCATCTCCAAAATCAAAAGCTTGGTCGATGACATTGCCCTGAGTTTGGCTGCCTTGGGAATACGTATCATTGCGCCCATTCCTGGAAGGGGAACCATTGGTATTGAAATTCCCAACGAAAAGAAAAAAATTGTGCCTTTGCGAGAACTCTTGTCTTCAGATCAGTTCCAGAAAACGAAAATGGAATTGCCTGTTGCCATTGGTACGGGTATCCGAAACAAGGTTTTTGTAGGCGATCTTGCCAAAATGCCCCACTTATTGTGTGCGGGAGCTACTGGACAAGGTAAATCTGTTTGCATCAATACACTTTTGATTTCCTTATTGTACAAAAAGCATCCAAGTAGGCTGAAATTTGTTTTGATAGATCCCAAAAAGGTGGAATTGTCCATTTACGAAAACATCCAAAACCACTTCTTAGCTGCCTTACCAGATGAAGAAGATGCTATTGTAACAGATATTCGTAAGGTAATTCATACCCTCAATGCTTTGTGTATCGAAATGGATAATCGCTACAATTTGCTCAAGGCGGCACAGGTAAGAAACATAAAAGAATACAACAATAAGTTTATCAAACGCAAACTGAATCCTGAAAAAGGACACCGTTTCTTACCATATATTGTCCTTATCATAGACGAGTTTGCCGATTTGATTATGACGGCAGGAAAAGAAATTGAAGTGCCACTGACCCGTTTGGCTCAGTTGGCGCGTGCCATCGGTATTCACCTTATTATTGCCACACAGCGTCCAACGGTCAACATCATTACAGGTACGATTAAGGCCAACTTCCCTGTACGTATTGCACTTAGGGTAACCTCTAAAGTCGATTCTCGAACCATCATCGACATTGGTGGGGCAGAACAATTGATTGGGCGAGGTGATATGATTTTGGTACAAGGAGCAGACTCTTATCGTTTACAAGGAGCCTTGGTCGATACGCCAGAGGTAGAGCGAGTGACTCAATTCATTGGTGAGCAAAGAGGTTTTGCAGGACCATTTGAATTACCCGAATACATAGATGAAAAAGAAGCTGCCAAAAAAGGTGGGCAACTCGATATGAAACGGGACAAACTCTTTTTGGACGCAGCCCGTTTGATTGTTGGGGCACAGTCAGGTTCTACTTCGCTTATTCAACGCAAATTGAGCTTGGGTTACAATCGAGCAGGACGTATTATGGATCAATTGGAAAGATCGGGCTTGGTTGGACCTGCCAAAGGTAGCAAGCCTAGAGAAGTGTATGTACACGATTTGATAGCACTGGAGGAACTGGTACAGGCGAATGGGTGGTGATGTGCAGGATTCAAGATTGAAAATTCAAGATTGAAAGTTAAATTATTTGATGAGGATTGGGACGGAACGTTTGGGGCTTCGTTTGCAGGTGGTGTCCCCGCTTTCAGTCATA
>JAHDIA010000021.1:11106-19073 GCA_020631035.1 Chitinophagales bacterium
GAAAGTTATATTATTTTATTTGGGACGGAACGTTTGGGGTTTGCAGGTGGTGTCCACGCTTTCAGTCATACATGGTATGTACTTCAATCGGGCGTAGTTTACATCACTTTATCCTTCGTCGAATACATCAACTATAAATATACAGAGTGCTCAGCCAATTCATAACTTACAATTTGCAACTCACAATTTTAAAAAGGCGTCGGATGAGCGGGTAGATGAACGCTTGTACGAAGTATGAAGCCTGCGTTGGCTAACCAGGCCATAACGGAGCCTCAATGTCAATGACCTTGCAACAAAATAAAAAAATGAAGTTTTCAAATTAAATGTTCTTGTCTTAATATGCGTACAATGTGTTTGGCAATGTCTTTCTTTTTATCTTCATTTTTTCTTTTTACAATAAAATTAGCCTGCTCATAGAAGCTAGAACGTTCGTTAAGCTTTTGATTTATAAATACTTGTAAATCTTCAACAGACAGTTTTGCCACCAAGGGCCGTTTTTCTACTTTATTCCTTAAACGTTTGAATAGGTGTTTGGGCGATAACTTAAGATAAACACTTATTCCATTTTCGTTGATCCATTGCATATTGTTGTTAAAACAAGGTGTACCTCCCCCACAAGCAATGATGCGGGTTTGCGAATGGATTGTTTCCTTTAAAGTTTGTGATTCAAGTTCTCTAAATGCCGCTTCGCCTTTTTGGGCAAAAAAATCACTTATATTGATACCATATTTTTCTTCAATCTTAGCATCCAGGTCTAGGAAATCCATAGCCAAATGGGCTGCCAATCGCTTGCCAATAGAAGTTTTACCTGAGGCCATAAATCCAATTAAATAAACAGACTTTTGATTCATTTGTCAATTACTTTATAATTTGACTACAATTATATGTTATTTGTATACACTTTCACACATCTACCAAGACATTTACTAAAATATTTTTAAGGTTTATTGAATTTAAAATTTGAACGAAAATTTTTCGTAATGGGATTCCTATTTGAAGTCAACAAGTGGTTGATTGTATCTCTACTGATCTTAATGGCTACGAAACTTCTTCTAGAACAATTACTTTGTACAGAAGCAGTCAGGGCATCAGCCTAGTTGAACTAGGCTAAGGGGGCATATAAAGCCTAGAATCAAAAAAATCGTAACTTTTAAGTCTAAAAACAGTTATTTATGTAAGAAGAAGCGGTCTAAAGCGTTAGACTGCGTTAAATAATCGTTAAATGCCTTGAACTAGAGAGTTAATAAGGTATTTTTATGTTTTCAACTAAGATGTCTATTCTAATTTTATAAGAAATTTCTTAAAATGGCCGCTAAAAGTAATTACCAACTACTCATAAACAAGCTAGATAGGTTCATCAGAAAATATTACCTCAACAAACTCATTCGAGGGGTATTGTTTACTGTTGCGATTCTATTAGGATTGTTTTTATTGTTTACCCAATTGGAAAACTATTTCCTCTTTCCAGGCAATGTCCGCATGACGATGTTGTTTGCCTATGGCATTTTGTCGGTGGCAACCATTGGTTACTTTGTGCTATTGCCATTGATGAATTACTTCCGTTTGGGCAAGGTTATTTCACATGAACAAGCAGCCGAAATCATTGGGGTACACTTTGGCAATGTCAAAGACAAATTGCTCAACATCTTACAGCTCAAAAATTCAAAAGAAAATTATGGCAGTCAAGAGTTGATAGAGGCGAGTATCAACCAAAAAATTGAAGGCATTAAGTTGGTGCCTTTTAGATCCGCCATTGATTTGTCGGGCAACAAAAAATACCTCAAGTATGCTGCCATTCCTTTGGTCATTTTGGGTGTTATCTTATTTGCCCGTCCAAGTTTGATTACTGAGCCAGTAGACGACATCATTAATTATGACAAAGAAATCGAACGCCCAGCTCCTTTTGCTTTTAGCGTGACCAACGAAAACCTAGAGGCAGTTCAATATGATGATTTTTTACTCAATGTCTCAGTAGATGGAGAAGTCTTACCAGATGATGCCAATATTTACATCAATGATTTTCCATACAAGTTGAGCAAATTGAATAGTGGAGACTTTAGCTATAAATTCAATAAATTGCAAAAATCACTTGATTTTCACTTGGAAGCAAGTGGCTACAAATCGAAGACTTATACACTCAATGTGATTCCCAAACCCGCTATCTTAGGTTTTACGGCTGAAATCGACTATCCAGCCTATACAGGTAAAAAAGATGAAGTATTGACCAATACAGGGGATATGGTATTGCCCATTGGTACCAAGGTAGACTGGGGCTTTGAAGCACAAAATACCGATGAGGTAAAATTGAGATTTGGTGCAGCAGATTCCCTTATCGCTGCTCAACGCAATGGAGAAGAGTTGTTTACTTATAGCAAGAGAATATACAAAGACAATCCATATACAGTATACATTGCCAGTGACCGAGTGCAAAAGGCAGATTCTATTGCCTACAATATCACCATTGTTCCCGATTTGTATCCCGAAATCAGCGTACAGCAATTCGATGATAGTACCAATAATAAACTATTGTACTTCTTAGGAGATGCTTCTGATGATTATGGCATCAAAAATGTCAACTTTGTTTACAATGTAACAGGTAAAAAGAGTGGAGGCAAAACCATTCCCATCGAAGCTGGTACACTTAGAAAAGCGACCCGCTATACCTATACTTGGGATTTGAATGATATTGAATTGGACAATGGCGATAAGCTGACCTATTACTTTGAAGTATGGGACAATGATGGGGTAAGTGGTAGCAAGGTAAGCCGTTCCAATACAATGACCTATGAATTGCCTAGCCTCAAAGAATTGGAAGCTCAGGTAGATCAAGGAAAGCAAGACTTTAAAGAAGACTTGGAAGAAAGCAAGAAGGAAGCTGAAGCACTCCGTAAGGAGATGAAAGAGATGCAAGACAAGCTGGTTCAGAAAAAAGAGTTGAATTGGGAAGACCGCAAACAAATCGAAAAGATGATGGAACGCCAGAAAAACTTGCAAAACTCTATTGAGAATGTACAGGAGAAGTTCCAAGAAAATATGGAAAAAGAAGAGGAGTTCAAGGAGTTCTCAGAAGAGATGCAAGAGAAGAAAGAGAAGTTTGAGGAGATGATGGAGGAGTTGATGACAGACGAGATGAAGGAAATGATGGAGAAATTTGAGGAAATGATGGAAGAAATGTCTCAAGAAGAGATGATGGAGCAGTTGGAAGAAATGGAGCTCAATGATGAACAGTTGCAGAGAGAGTTGGACAGAATGATGGAATTGTTCAAGCAAATGGAAATGGAGCAGAAAATGCAAGAAACGGCTGAAAAGCTGGAAGAATTGGCACAAAAAGAAGAAGAACTCTCTCAAGAAACCAAAGAAAACGAAACAGGCAATTTTGAAGAAGAGCAACAAAAACAAGAGGAAATCAAGGAAGAGTTTGAAGAGATCAAAGAAGATTTAGAAGAGATTGAAGAAATGGCAGAAGAATTGGAGAAAGATGCAGGTTCAGAGGAACAACAAGAAATGTCGGAGCAAGCAGAGCAAATGATGCAAGAGAGTATGGAGCAAATGGAACAGAAGCAAAAGCAAGACGCTTCTCAGAAACAGCAAGATGCTGCTCAACAGATGCAGCAAATGGCACAGCAAATGCAACAGCAAATGCAACAGATGCAGCAAGAACAAAACGAAGAAGATATGCAAGCCATTCGCCAATTGCTCGAAAACTTGATTGATATGTCATTCGATCAAGAGGTCGTCATAGACGAAATGGCAATCACCTCTATCAATACACCCAAATATGTCGAATTGGTCCAAGACCAATACAAACTCAAAGACGATTTCCAAATCATTGAGGACAGTTTGGTCTCATTGAGTAAGAGGGTGATGCAAATTGAGTCATTCATTTTGCAAGAACTGACAGAAATAGACAAAAACTTTGACGATGGAATTGAATTGTTGGAAGAGCGCAAAAAGCAAAACGCCAGCATCAACCAACAATATGTTATGACCAGCGTCAACAATTTGGCTTTGATGTTGAGTGAAACGATGCAACAAATGCAACAGCAAATGATGAGTGGTATGCCAGGTAGCGGAAGTTGCAACAAACCAGGTGGCAGTGGGTCGGGTTTGAGTGGTATGAAAAAGATGCAACAACAACTCAATGGGCAAATGGAGCAAATGTTGGAACAAATGCAAAAAGGCAAAAAGCCTGGAAGTGGCTCAGAAGGTGGACAAGGCAAACAACCTGGTATGAGCAAGGAGTTTGCTGAGACTGCCAAAATGCAACAGGAAATTCGTAGAGCCTTGGAGCAGTTCAATAAAGAAAACAACAAAGATGGCAAAGGCGACTTGGGTGATCTTGAAAAATTGATGGATGAGATGGAAGAAACAGAAGAAGAATTGGTCAATAAGAAGATTACCAGACAAATGATTAAGAGACAACAAGACATCTTAACCAAACTTTTGGAAGCAGAAGAAGCCGAAAGAAAGAGAGGATTCGAAGAAAAACGTCAGGGCGAAACTGCTCAAGAAAAGGTGAAAAACATTCCACCAGAAATCGAAGAATACCTCAAAAAACGAGAGTCAGAAGTTGAATTGTACAAGACAGTAGCACCAGAATTGAAGGCCTATTACAAAAAATTAGTGGAAAAATACTTCAAATCCATAAGTTTTTAGTAAAAAAAAGTAATTTTCTGGTAAAATTGGAACTCTTTTTGTATTATTAAGGTTTAAAAAGATGTTCCAAAGCTACACATATCATTCTCATATGACCACAGAAACTACAAAAGAGTTGAGAATCGCCCTTTACTCAACCCCGGATAGTATTCAGGAAATAGAGCCCTTTCTATCTCAATGTCGGGGTGGGCGTCAAATGAGCGAATCACTCTTTAGCGATATATTATTGGTATTAACCGAGGCTGTTAACAACAGCATTATACATGGCAATAACAACAATCCGAGTAAAAGGGTAACCATCCTTTTTCGGTCCGAAGGAAAAAATCTACACTTCAAAGTTTGTGACGAAGGCAAGGGCTTTGACCCACGAAAATTGCCCGATCCCACACATTCTTCTCGTATAGATCAGCCTCATGGAAGAGGTGTTTTTATTATGCAACAGTTGGCACACAAAGTCAATTACGAAGACAATGGCCGAACTGTACTGATACAATTCCGTGAAGCTTAATGCTTCATTGTTGTCTTAAATAACTGTAAATCAATATATTGGATTCTCAAATTTCTTTCTACCTTGAGCCTCCAGTGGAGGTACATATACCTTTTTCTAGTGAAAAAGTACAAAGTTGGATAAATTATGTCCTCGAACAAGAGTTCAAGCAATTAGGGACTATCAATTATGTATTTTGTACAGATGATTATCTACTAGAAATCAATCAAAATTACCTACAACACAATACTTATACCGATATTATCACCTTCGACAATTCTGAAGAAGAAGAATGGATAGAGGGAGACATTTTTATCAGTATAGATCGTGTACGGGAAAATGCCCAAATTTATGAAGTCCCTTGGCTAACTGAACTCAAGCGGGTAATGATTCATGGGGTTTTACACCTCATAGGCTTTACAGATAAAACAGGAGACGAGCAACTTAAAATGCGTAAAAAAGAAAATGAGTGTTTGCTCTTATGGGACGAACTGAATGTCGAGCGTTCAGAAAATGATACAATATAACATTTTTTTGTATAGTGTAATATGTTGCTATTTAAATGATTTATGTCAAAAGTGTATTGTTTGCCCACCAAAGCTGGAAATCTGTCATTTATCTATTCATCCTTGTGTGTATTGCTACTATTGCTTGTAAAAAGGCTTCAAAAGATATTGCTACTAAACACCTTCAGTCTGAAAAAAAGCAATCAATTTGGGAAAAAACAGATACGACTTGCTTGTTGGCTTGGCAAATTTTGGATTTGGAAAACCAAGCAAGTCCTGTTTCCAATGCTACTTATGCCCTAATTGACGAATTATTGACCACTTGTACTCCCCTTACAACTGCTAAGAAATTAGTCCCTCAATACATCCTTCACAACATCCACGATTGTCTCCAAACGCAAAATTATGAATTGTCTAGTTACCACAATGGATTGGGGGTATCGCTCAACTACCACAAATACGATTGTGACATTCTCTGTTTCTTGTACCTGACCATAGCCGAACACCATCAACTGCCCATCTATGCCTTGTATTCTCCCAAACATTTATCACTTGTATGGCAAGACGAACAAGACACTATTTATTGGGAGGCGACCACTGGCAAAGCGAGCAGCTTACAATACTACCTCAACAAAAAAGAACTCAATCCTGACGAAGTAGGGGAGGGTTTGTTGTTGCGTCCACTCAATCGACGTGAGCTGACTGCCATAGTTCATTACAACAATGCCCAAACCTATGTCGAACGGGGTAAGTATTCAAAAGCATTGCCCTTGCTTTATCAATCCATTCAAATGGCACCCAATTGGTGCGAATCCTATTTATTGTTGGGCAATATTTTTGAACAGCTAGAAGATTACGACAAAGCAGAGATTGCTTACGAACAAGCCTATCAAAATTTACCAAGCTACCAACTTACCAAAGACAAATTGTCGTCCTTGTACACAAAAATTGGCTGTTTGGAAGAAGCGGAAGCTTTAATGGTAAAAAAGTAATTTAAAAATGGAGGTTTCTTTTACAATTTTTGGAGAGTGATTCTTGAACAAATAGTAGGGAGCCGCAGGCGACTGGATAGCTTGTTTAAGAATTAGCTCTCTTCAGCAAAAATTATCAAAGAACCAATATGAAAAGTAATTTATCTTTAAAAGGAAACAACATACTCATTACAGGAGTGAGTAGACCAAAGGGAATTGGTCCCGCCATTGTCAAAAAATGTGCCGAAGCAGGAGCCAATGTCATTATGCATGGCAATGCCCACTACGACGCCAATATGGAATATCCAGATGCCACCAAAGAGTACATTTATGTATTGGAAGAAGAGCTAAAAGCAAGAAACTTTAATGCAAAAGCCTTGGCACCTTCCGATTTGTCAATTCCCAAGGAATCAGAAAAATTGATAGACCAAGCTCAAAAAATTTTTGGCAAACTAAATGGTTTGGTACTCAATCATGCCTACTCGGTTCACGCTCCCATTTTTGATTGGACAGAGGAAGAAATCAACAAACATTTTATGGTCAATGTCACCGCAGCGATGATGATGATACAAGCATTTGCCAAGCAAATAGATAAGGAAAAAGGCGGAGTCATTACCCTCTTTACAAGCGGACAATACTTGGGACCAATGGTTGACGAAATCGCCTATGCCCTTTCCAAAGAAGCCATTCGAGCTTTGACTGTCCAAGCTGCCACTGCCCTTTCTTCACACCAAATAAGGGTCAATTGTATCAATCCAGGACCGACAGATACGGGCTACCTCACAGGCGAGGCACACCAAGCAGTCGCCAATATGTTTCCTTCGGGAAGCTGGGGAACCCCAGACGATGCCGCCCGTTTGGTTCATTTTCTCCATAGCGACTATGCCAAATGGATTACAGGACAAACAATCGCAAGCGAAGGAGGTTTTCGGAGGTAATTTAAATTTTAAATTGAATGAATGGGACGGAACATTGGAGGCTTCGTTTGCAAGTGGTGTCCCTGCTATACGCTTTTACTCCTCCCCTGTAGATTAGACCTTGCATGCAACGTCTCTACGGGTGCGGGGTATCCGCTTCTATCAGGCGTAGTGTCGCATATTTTTGTCCTTCGTCGTGGGGTTTTTTTCCTTGATTTTGGTTTGTAAAGATAAATGGAAACTAGTACTCAGTGTACTGATTAGCATCAATAAATTTGATTAAATTTAGTTTTATATCATTCATATCCTTTTTAATCAATTTATACTCTTGTTGGGCTTCTATATTATCAGGTGTATTGTAGTAGGCGTTGCGTTTTTTTACATAATCATTTAAGATATACCCTAAACGAAGCATTCTGCTTTTCCTTGC
>JAHDIA010000751.1 GCA_020631035.1 Chitinophagales bacterium
TTTAAAATACGACCACTTAAAGCTGTCGAAGCGAGTGAGGACTTGCAATGGATAGCAGGGACACCACATGCAAACGAATGCCCCCAACGTTCCATCTTCACTATTCACCCCACCCGCTCCACACACGCCCACAATTTCTCCGCCGTCTGCTCCCACGAAAAATCATTGGCACGTTGCAATCCTTTTTGAATGAGTCTCTGACGCAAGGCTTGATCGTTTTGTACTTCTTGCATGGCTTGGGCAATCTGGTTTACATTGTAGGGATCAACCAAAATGGCAGCATCGGCTCCAACTTCCTTGGTCGAACTGGCATCGGAGGTAATAACGGGTGTTCCACATTTCATCGCCTCGATAATCGGAATGCCAAAACCCTCAAAGTATGGGACAAAACTGAGTCCTGTGGCTGCGCCCAATAAATGATGCAATTCCTTTGGACCAATATAGCCTGGAAAAATCACCTCATCCTTGTATTGCATCCCTTGGTAAGCCTCCTCCATATCAGCCGTCCACCACTTTTTGTTGCCCACCATTAAGAGTTGGGTATCTGAAGTATTGTTTTGCTTGTATCGCTCGAAACCTTTGAGCAAATGAACGATGTTTTTACGGGGCAAGAGCGTTCCTATAAATAAAAAGAAATCCTTGCCTTGCGTATACTTCTTTTTGATGTTTTCTTGGTCTTGGGTTGCAACAGGAGCATAACGCTCATTCACTCCATTGTATACCACATCTATTTTATCAGGTGCTACACCATAAGCCTCCACTATGTCCTGCTTGGAGAACTCTGAAACAGTGGCAATGCGGCTGGCTTTGTGGGCAAACTTGGGAAAGAAATAATTGTAGTATTTTCGCACCAGAAAGGGCAAATCCTGTGGATAATGGTGAAAGTTGATGTCATGGATGACAGCTAATTGTTTAATCGGAGATTTAAGCGAAAGGTAGCCATCTTGCGATAAGAACAAATCGACTTGTAGTTTTTTGAGTACTCTAGGAATACTTTGTTCAAACCATAAATAAAATAAGAAAGGATGACGTGCTTGTGGATGGACGACAATCGGTTCAATATTATCGGCAAAAATGAATTGTTCATCGTAGGCTCGGTCAAATAAAAAATAAAATTGACATTCGGGATGTCCTTGGGTAATGCGTTTCAGGGTCTCATAGGTAAACCATCCAATTCCGTCCAAACGGTTGGGCAATAGTAAACGGGTATTAACAGCAATTTTCAAGCTTGGTAACAATATTGGTTTGAACTACAAAAGAACGTAAAATAAATTGTGAATTGTAAATTATGAATTATAAATTTTTTATGTCCCCCTACGCCACGCTTCAAAAAAATTAAGATGAAAAATAGTATCAAATACATATTGCAAAAGATATTGGGCTTTCAGAATTACTTAAAGGTTTTCTCTGTCTTCAAAATTATGACCATTAAAGGGGATCATAAGGAAAATGATTTTTTTCATTTTTTAAGTCTGTTACCCGATGATGGATTGGTCATTGACGCAGGGGCAAACATTGGCATTATGACTTATCACTTATCTAAAAAAATGAAGAGTGGTCAGGTATTGAGTATTGAGCCAATGCCCGATAATTTAAAAACGCTTCGTTCCATCAAAAAATGGTTTTCATTGGACAATGTCACCATTGCTCCCATTGCCATTGGAAGTGAGACTGGCGAAGTGGAAATGTTGCTTCCCTTGACCAATGGGAAGGTCAAGGAACAAGGTTTGAGCCACATTGCCTCTATTAAAGAGGAACCTGGTATCAAGTTCAAAGTGCCTTTGAAAAAAATGGACAATCTGCCACAGCTTAAATCAGCTAAGGTGGTGGGCATTAAAATAGATGTGGAAAATTATGAGTACAATGCTTTATTGGGCGCAAAGACATTGTTGCAAAAAGACAAACCGATTATTTATTGTGAGTTGTGGGAAAATGAAAACAGGTATAATTGCTTTGAATTGGTGAAGAGTTTGGGCTATGCAATCAAAGTATTTGATGGAGAAAAGTTGATTCCTTTTGAGGCAAAGCTTCACAAACAACAAAACTTTTTCTTTGTGTAAATGGTATGTCATAGATATTACTACGTAAGCATCCCCTGCGGCAACTCAAACAATAAGGCGATAAAATGGAACATACTGCCCGCAATGACAAACAAATGCCAGATAGCATGATTGTACATCAAACTATCCCAAGCATAAAAAACAACCCCAACCAAATATGCCAAACCCCCAATCGCCAACATTGCCATACTGGTGCTCGAAATGATTTCAAGCAATTCAGGAACATACCAAATCGAAGCACAGCCCATCACAATATATAGAAAGAGTGAAAGTATTTCTCGATTGCCACAGCCTACAATTACCTTGAATAGGATACCCAATAACACCAAAATCCAAAGCCCAAACAAAAAGTAAGAGGTATCGGATTTGAGGACCATCACCAAAAAGGGCGTAGGTGTTCCTGCAATTAAAAAGAAAATGCAACAATGGTCAATGAGTCGTAAATGTCGTTTGATTTTGGGAACGGCTACACTGTGGTAAATGGTAGAACTGCCATACACCAACAACAGAGAGAGGGAGTAAATAGCTGCACTGGCAATATTGGTCAAGCCACCAATAATGAAGACTTTGTACATCAAATAAGGAATGCCAATGAGACAGAGCAAAAAGCCCAAACCATGAGTAATGATATTGGCTTTTTCTTCCTTCTCAACGCTATTCCATTGATGGGTCCAAAAGTGTAAATTAAAAAAATTGAGTAGTGTTTTAGTCCATAGCATTTTTAACCCTAGTTAAGTACTCCTTTCAATATAGTTGTCAGTATTACTTCCAAAGTTCCTTTTAGCCTTAAAATTCAATAAAAAAAGCACTTCTTACTTTAATAAGAAGTGCTTTTTGAAGAAAGTAACTGTACTTTTTCACATAATTTTTACTTGTATTTGTACAAATAAAATCTGTGAATGATTATTTACTTGGTTTTGTCTACAAACTCAGCGTAAAATTCATTTTCGGCAAACTCCAAATCTCCAGGTTTCACCTTTTTGATTGTCACAGTTTGCCATTCGTT
>JAHDIA010000752.1 GCA_020631035.1 Chitinophagales bacterium
TGCGCTCCCTACATTTTTTGCTTGTCACATTCACCACACTTTATGTCAAAGAACCATAATTTTTATGGGCGACTCTCCTCGTTTCAGACACATTGGGGCTGGTTTACTTTGCATGTTCAATACATCCCAGCACGCTTATCCATCCCCCTACGCCACGCTTCAACAAAAAATTTGTGCAAAAATACGTTTTTAAGTAGGTATGCATAAATAATTGGCATTTTTGTTTAACGACTTATATGCCTACAAGAATAATTTATTGTGCAACCTGAACAATAAGTTGACGTATTAGTATATGGAATAATTTGTTTTGCATTGTTTGAAGAAATACACAAATTTAAAAACAGTTTACAGAAGTACTTCAATATTATTATTGGTTTGTTTTTGTGTTTTGGCATTTTAAATGTCTATTTGAATTACAAGAAGGAACTCAATTTGATGGAGAGTGGGGTCTTGAGTCGTTTGGAAGGCATTGCAACTACCTTATCTGCTCAACTGCATGCTAAGGATCATCAGTACTTGATGGAGAAGTACAAATCAAAAGATGATATTCAAACAAATAGACAAGATGAGGTATACTATGAAATGCATAAGAAACTCAAAGAAACAGTACAAAAGAATGAACTGAATAGTCCTGTTTACACCCTATTTAGAGAAAAAGGAGATTCACTACATTTCTATTTTGGTATATCCTCTACTATGCCTTATTATCGACATGCTTACCATACTGCTCCCAATATTTTGAAAAGTGATTTTGAACAAGGTGGGCGTATTGCTTGCTATATGGACGAGCATGGAACCTGGTTATCGGCATTTGCCCCCGTCAAAAATAGCGAGGGGGAAACCAGCTTTGTGGTACAAGTAGATGAAAAATTTGATTTGTTTATACAAGAAGCCAGACAAACTTTGACATACAATGCTTTAATTTGGTTGTTGGGAATAGGTTTGTTGGCATTGGGTTTGGCATATTTGTTTAGGCGATTGAATGAAATGGCACAATATACCCTTTCTGATAAGGTATTGATTAAAAAACTGGAGGACGCTGTAGAAGATAGAACAGAGGCATTGAGAATCAAAAACGAAGCTTTGAAGGAATCCAATGAACAATTGGGTGCTTTTGCTTCAGTGGTTTCTCACGATTTAAAAGAGCCCTTGAGAATGATTACGAGCTATAGCCAAATATTGCATCGTAAATACAAGGACAAAATAGATGAAGAAGACGAAGAAATTTTTACATTTATTTTGAACGGTGGCAAACGGATGAAAAACTTGATAGAGGGCATTCTCAATCACGCAAGATTGAACAAACAAGCCTTAAAACTAGGCTATCATTATGTAGAAGATATTGTCAAACAAGTCGAACAAAATTTAGCCATAAGTATTGAAGAAAAAGATGCAAGCATTGTCAAAAAGGTGGGGCGAGTGAGGGTAATAGGAGACGAACAATTGTTGCTCCAATTGTTTCAAAATTTGATTGCCAATGCCATTAAATTCCAAAAGGATGGAGTACAGCCCATTGTTGAAATTGATGCCAAAGAAAAAAGCAATGGACAAATTCGCATCAAAATACAAGACAACGGAATTGGCATTGCCGACGAAGATTTGTCGAAAATATTCAAACCTTTTATCCGCTTACACAGTAGAAGTGAGTTTGAAGGAAGTGGTATTGGCCTAAATACTTGCCGTAAAATTGTAAAAAAACACCAAGGCAAAATTTGGGTGACCTCTAAGCTAGGGGAGGGCACTTGTTTTTACATTGAACTGCCTGTGAATGGGCATTTTGAGACAAAACAAAACACCATCCCTAATTACAATACTAAGCCAACAAGTTTGGTGCATTAGGACCTTCCGCAAACAACAAATCCAAAATAGATAAATTGGGCATAAATCCACAGCGATCTTCAAATACTTGATGGTATTTGATGGGGCTGTCTTCAAGAGGATTTTGGTTTTTGCTTGCTTTGGGATGTAGGACTGTACGCAAATCATCACAATCTTCAGCAAGCTCCTTTTGGTATTGTGCTGTGGGATACCAATTGATTTCCAAGTTGAGCTGCTCCAACAACCAAGAGAAGAGAGCTTGGTTAAAATCGTATAAGTATTGGTACTCTTTTTGGTAAAATACTTCCAATTCGTCCTCAAAATACTCGAAAAAAGGAGAACGTCTATAGGCAGAACAAAGCGATTGCCAGTGTTTTTTTTGCCACTCCAAACGATTAAACAATTCGATCTCCTTGACCGATTTACGTACATTGCGTCCCCCTATAATGGGAATGCTCAAAGCCAACATACCGTCGGGTGTGGCAATATGGCAACGGTTGCGATACGTCGCTTTGACAAAATGTTCGTGTTGTTCAATGCCTACTTTTTCGTAGCGTTTCAACAATCTAAAATAATCTATGCTTCCCCAGTATTGGCTTTCGATGATGGCTGTTTTTTTTGACATTCGCTTGACAAGAATTTAGAATTTAGAACCTCAAATGTTGAATCAAATTGATAAATAATGATTAGTTTTGTACAAACCAAAACGCAAAAATACATTTAATTCATTTAAGCATCGGCTATGACAAAATATTTTATCACACTTTGTCTATTATTTGGATTGTACAGTCCTACAGCCTTGGCATTGCAATTCTTTTTTGATTATGCCAGTTTTCAAGTACCACAATCTGATCCATTTTTGGAAACCTACATTTCTATCCCACTCAATAGTTTAGAATTGAAAAAGGAAAATGAAGTATTGAGCGGGGGAGTGGAGATATTGATTACTTTTTCACAGGAGGGCGAAATCAAAAAGTTTGACAAATACTTGCTCAATAGCCCGCAAATTACCGATAGTACACAATTGGGTTTGAACCTCTTAGACACCAAACGTTTTAGTTTGCCAGCAGGCACCTATGATTTGGAATTGACTTATACCGATGTCAATAAACCAACAGAAACCAAGACCATCAATGAAGCTGTCGAAATGCTCAATGTCCAAGACAAGGTGGCGATTTCAGATATATGTTTATTGGAAGAGTATCGGATGACCGAAGAGGAAAATAATTTTACCAGAAATGG
>JAHDIA010000022.1 GCA_020631035.1 Chitinophagales bacterium
TATCGAGCCAGGCAACAATTTGTCCGCCTATTCTGTCCCCGAAAATTCAGGACATATTGAGCTAGAAGAAGGACGGACCTATGATGTCGAATTTCTCATAGAAGACATCGCAGGCAATCAATCCAAACTGGCATTCAAACTCAAAAAAGACGACAAAGGCAAAAGTTTTGCCGAGGCATCCAATCATACCAGAATGTTGTACCACAGTATGCCCAATCAAATTGCCGAAGAGGGCATCATCGTAGACTTTCCTAGCGATGCGTTCTACAATGACGTCTACTTCAATTACCAAACAAAAAATGATCCTGTCAAAAGCCCTTACACCCCTATTTTCTACTTGGACGAATCGGATACGCCTGTTCATGCGCCCTTTGACCTATCTATCAAAGCGGACAAAGTGCCTCAAAATATGCGTAGCAAAGCCCTCATCATTTTGGAGTACAAAAAGAAGAAAAAAGCCATCAATCAAGTCGAATGGGTGGGCGATTACATCAAGGGGCAAAGCAAACAGTTTGGGCGTTTTTATGTAGGACTGGACACCAAGGCTCCCAGCATCAAGCCTGTTTATACCTACAAAGACCGAGACCTCACCAAATACGACCTCATTCGCTTCAAAATCAGCGACGACTTGGCGGGCATTCAACACTACGAAGGCCGCCTCGATGGCAAATGGGTTTTGATGGAATACGATGGCAAAACTGCCCAACTCAAACATTATTTTGAAAAAGATTTGCCAAAAGGTTCGCATTCCTTTGAACTAAGAGTGGTAGATGCTTGTAATAATGAAGCAACTTATTCTTTTAACTTTAAAAAGTAGATTTAGAAGCAAACGTTTTAGGCTGCGTCGCAACTTGTTTGCCCGCTATCCGCTGCTACTCCTCGTCCTGATAAAATCAGGACTGCGGGGTATCCGCTACTATCGGGGCTATTTTATGAAGTTCAATCGCATTCGCAAAGCACGCTTAAAATCTACTAAAAACATTTACCACTATGAGCCATTTAAAAAAAGGGGACAAAGCTCCCGACTTTACCGCTCCCATTCAAACAGGGGAAGAACGTTCGCTAAGTGATTACCAAGGCAAAAAATTGGTCTTTTACTTTTATCCAAAAGACAATACACCAACTTGTACCAAAGAAGCCTGCAATTTGCGAGACAATTACAAAGCACTCCAAAAAGCGGGCTATGAAATATTGGGTGTCAGTGCCGACTCTGCCAAGAAGCACACCAACTTCATCAATAAATTTGAATTGCCTTTCGACTTATTGGTAGATGCCGACAATTCCATTGCCAAAGCCTATGGTGCTTGGGGGCAAAAACAAATGTTTGGCAAACAATACGAAGGTATTCTTCGCACCACCTTCTTAATAGACGAAACAGGCAAGATTGAGTCTGTTATTCAAAAGGTCAAATCAACAGAACACGCCAATCAAATACTGGGGGTAGAATCCGAATGATTAAATTATCTATCTTTGTATCAATTACATTAGCCACGAATGCACGAATAAAATCTAAAACAATCCACTTTATTATCTGTGTAAATCTGTGATAAAAAATTTGTGCAAATCTGTGGTATAAAATACCAAAAAAAATGGATGCAAAAAAAGAATGGTTCGCCTCTTGGTTTGATTCTCCTTACTACCATACATTGTATAAAAACAGAGATCATTCCGAAGCCCAAAAATTTGTAGAGAAATTGATTACTCATCTCCAAGCACCTCCACAAAGTGAGGTGCTGGATTTGGCGTGTGGCAAAGGGCGACATTCCCTGGTATTGGCAGAACATGGTCTACAGGTGACAGGAGCCGACTTATCGCCCAATAGCATTGAAGCTGCAAAAAAACTAGAGCGAGACAACTTGCACTTTGTGGTACACGATATGCGCAATCCGATTGGAAACGAAGCATTCCACTACATCTTCAATTTGTTTACCAGCTTTGGTTATTTTAGCCGATTTGTAGACAATTTGAAGACCATCAATGCCATACATGCTGCCCTTAAA
Source organism: Chitinophagales bacterium (assembly GCA_020631035.1). Lineage (GTDB taxonomy): Bacteria > Bacteroidota > Bacteroidia > Chitinophagales > UBA2359 > JAHDGP01. Next base: position 2,001 of record JAHDIA010000022.1, read on the forward strand.
AAAGATGGTATTTTGGTGATTGATTTTATGAACTCCATCAAGGTCATCAACAATTTGGTTCCAAAGGAAAGCAAAAGCATTGATGGGATTGATTTTTCGATAGAACGCAAAGTTGCCAAAAGCATCATTACCAAGAGTATTTTTGTGTCAGACAAGGGTGAACACAAGCATTTTGAAGAAAAGGTACAAGCCTTGGTCCTAGAGGATTTTCAAGCCTATTTCTACAATAAATTTAAAATAAAGGGATTGTTTGGCGACTACCAACTCAATCCATTTGACGAAAACAATTCGGATCGTTTGATTTTGGTTTGTCAGCGAACGTGTTGAATTGGTTGATTGGGTTGATTGGTTGAATTGGTTGACTGGGTTGATTGGGTTGATTCGTTGATTCGTTGATTCGTTGATTGGTGTTGCCCGAACAGAAAATGGAACAAAAAACGGGTGTATTTGTAGGGGCAGGTTTTATGCCTGCCCGAACACGCAACGGAACAGAAAACACAAAAAGGAGATTCCAGATAGTCATAGACTTCTGGAATGACATCAGTCACGAATGGAATAGCAAAGAAAGCAAGGCACGAAGCGGATGGATACACGAAACAACGAAGGACAAAGAGAAGCGATGTCTACGCCCGATAGTAGCGGAAAGCTTGTAGAGATGCACGGCTGTGCATCTACAACTTGCAGCGGATAGCGGGGACACACGATTAAACGAAGCCCAAAACGTTCCGTTCAAATAAAAAAATAAATTTATGCGCATCATAGGAGGAGAACATAGGGGATTTAGATTTACCCCACCCAAAAAGACCCCCGCTAGACCGACGACGGACATAGCGAAGGAGGGATTGTTTAACATTTTGAACAATCGGTATTATTTCGATGAGGTCAAGTTTTTGGATATATTTGGCGGAACGGGCAGCATCAGTTACGAGTTTGCTTCGAGGGGATGTTTGGACATTACCTTGGTAGAGATTGACCGCAAGAACATTGCTTTTATCAATGAGATTGCCCAGAAATTGGAAATGCCCATTACGGCATTAAGGATGGATGTATTTAAATTTATAGAGCAATGCAATGAGCAATATGATTTGATTTTTGCAGGGCCTCCCTATCCTCTCAAAACTTTGGCTACCATTCCCGACAAAGTATTGGAGCATAATTTACTCAAGGAAGAAGGGCGATTGATAATGGAACACAATCCCAATCATAATTTCGATGAACACCCGCACTTTGTTGAGAAGCGCAATTATGGAACAACTATTTTTAGCTTCTTTAGCCAAGCAAAAAGAGAAGAAACAGAATAAAACAAAAAACGCCCCATCGCTTGCGCAATGGGGCATTTTTATATTTTCAATTTAGATTTAATCAATCTTGACAATGCTTTCTACTTTGCGTCCTGCTTCTGCATTGATTTCGACAAAGTACAATGCTGTCGGTAAGTCTGCAATGTCTAAAACATTCCTGTGTTGAATGTCATTAATTTCGAGCATCAATTGTCCTGTTGTATTCAACAAACGAATGCTGTTGATTTGGGATACATCTGCTTGCTCAAAGCTTACATTGATGCGGTCTTGTGTAGGATTGGGAAAAATGCCAATGTTCATCCCTAGCAAGTCGTCAATTCCGCTGTATCCTATTGCTTGCTCTTCTGATATTTGAGAGCAACCATAGATGTTGGTAACTTCCAAAGAGTAGTTGCCACTTTCTTCGATGGTATAAGTCGATTCAGTTGCTCCTTCGATGGCTTCACCAAACCAATACCATTGATAGGTTTCGTATGCTCCCTCCGCTGTTAGCAAATCTTCGGTTGCTTCAAAGTTAACCTCTTCGATATTGGTTAAGTTGGCTACTTCAATTGTTTTTTCAAAGCTACATCCATTGGCATCGGTGAAACCAAAGTGGTAAGTACCAATTGCATCTACCTCTATATTCAGTTCTCCTTCTTCTGATACAATATTGCCATCTTCGGTTGTCCAATTATAGGTATCAATGTTGGTAACATCTTCGATGACTGTCAAGAGTGATACAATATTGTCTTCACACTCATTCTCATTGCTCATCAATACTTCTACTGAGGGTTCTTCTGCAATCTTGACCAATATTTCCTTAGTCGTTTCAAAATCGCACACAGCAATGGTCAATTCGTATGTTGTACTTTCTTCAGGGAACGCCATTGTTTCAAAGCTATCATCGGCAGACAAAGTCTCGCCATTGGCCCAAGTATAGGTAGCGTCTTCAATTTCTGCCACCTCTAGCAATAAAGAGTCGCCCTTACAAATAAGAAATTCGTCTGGCAAATCTATTACTGGCTCTTCTACTACCTCTACAAATACTTCATCAGAAATGGTCACTTCAAAACATTCTCCAAGACCTGAAGCAGTTACGGTATAGGTTGTAGAACTCTCAGGAATTACCATAGTATTAGGACTGGTAGGATCTACAATACCACTTCCCCCACTCCATTCATATACAAAGCCATCAAGTGAAGGTGTACTCAAGTTAATTGCCTCTCCTGCACAAATTTTGAGATCTTCACCAGCATCTACCACCACATCTACGACCCCAGCTGTAATGATATTGACACAATAGTCTTCGACCTCTCCATATTCAAAACCACCACAAGAACCTGGAATGTTTTCCCATTGCATACTCACCCGCATTCTGGTGACTCCTTCTAGGGCATCTTCAGGAATGGTCACTGTACCCGATACAGAACTTGAGGTAAAGTTAGGAGACTGATAGATTTGTTCTGTATCTGAAAAATCTCCATCGTGATTGGCATCTAACCAAATGCTAAATCCTTCATTAAAACTGCCTCCCGAAAATTGAGGTCCCAACATAATGTCATAATCGCAACCTGCTACCAAGTCAATGCCTAAGTCTTCATAAAAAACATAGCCCCCTTCTGACGCGCCCGAAGCATTGGTAAATACGTTATCAAACATCACACCTGCTATCCATTCATCAGAAATGATATCTCCATTGGATTCGCAATATTCATAATCGGTACAGGCACCACAACCTTTGGTCTTAAAGATTTGGGTTTCTGAAACAGTACTTGAGCTATCCGCACAAAGTGATAGAACTTGCATTTCATATTCTGTACAACTCTCCAAATTGTCTAGTGTATACCCTATCCCATCTGATTCGGCTGTCAACCAATCTTCTGTTCCGATTGGGCGGTATTCAATTTGATAAGCTGTAGCGGCATAAACAAAATCCCATTCTACACTGACATCATTTTCGTTTACTTCCAATGTTGCCAAAGTTTCGGGTGCAATACAACAGCCTTCTGTTTCAAAAGTAAAAATATCGGTAGGTTCCATTGTACCATCTTCACAAAAAGAGGAAATTTGCATTTCATAGGTTCTACAAGGCGATAAATTTTCTAAAACAATAGTTGGTTCCATTGTGATATAAGTCATTGTATCTTCGCCATCAATAAAATTGAATCCAAAACTTTCTACCTCTGAATAAGTAGTCCAAGAAATCTCGACCATATCTGTTGCCACTGTATCTAGATTGAGGTTGTAAGCCAAAGGACAGCCCGACTCAGAACAGTTGCCAATCAACAATTCCAAAGTATTGTTGAGGTTTAGTCTACCCTCAGTTGTGGTAATGCCCACTAAACTTTCATTGGGGTCTACTCCACCCAAAAGGTATTCTCTAACCAACAAGGCAGCTCCTCCTGGATCTATTCTAGAAAACTCAACCAAACCAGAACAAGGAGCAGCATAACAAAGCGCAATCGCTCCTGCTACGTGTGGTGTAGCTCCCGAAGTTCCACCAAATCCGCCATAACTATCTCCCAACTGTGGCGTATAAGTATCTTGTCCAAATGCACCAAGGTCTATGGTTTCTTTTCCATAACCTGCTTGATTCACTTTAACATCATTGCGTCCCATATTGGTTACACTAATCATATAATCACTGGGGCAAGCTGTTGGCAAATCACCAATAACATCCACATTTTGGTTTCCATTAATGGTCGCTCCTGCACTCAAGATGCCCTCTTCTCCCATTTGATCGTAAAAATCACACCAAAGTGGCGCATCCTCAGGTTGTCCAAAGTCTACTCCCCAAGAGGAGTTCGTCGCTACAACAAAAGCCCCTCTCGATCCATTGGATTGATTGTATTCTAACCTCATTGTATAAGGATAGGCATAAGCAGCGAGTGCCTCCGCCTCATTGCCTCCACCAACAACAATCATCAATTTCACATTCCAATTCACTCCTGTTACTCCATTGCCATTGTCACCTTGTGCTCCAACAATTCCTGCTACAGGCGTTCCGTGCCAACCACCAGAAATATTGTCGTTTGCGCCATAAGCATTCCAACCATTGTAATCATCGACAAAGCCATTGGCATCGTCGTCTATCCCATTATTGGGTATTTCGGCCTCGTTGGTCCATAAATTGTCTCCAAAATCAGAGTGATTGAGGTCCATTCCATCGTCTACAACACAAACAACAATCTCATCCCCTAAAACAGTGGTGCCTCCTGTTGTAATGTCCCAAGCCAATTCGGCATCAATATCGGCACCAACTACGCCTCCATTTCCACCATTGTTGATGTACTGCCATTGTTGGGCAAAACCTGGATCATCTGGAATAGTTTCTCTGTACTCAACTTTGTGGTTGTTTTGGGCTACTGCGATACTTTCGTGTCTCCACAAAGCATGCAGCATTTCTTTTTGACTTAACTTATCTGAATCAAAATGCAACAACCATATATCCAAAGAGGCTGCCACTTCTTTGACAAGCTCCAATTGGGTGGTTTTGCCTTTGATACTTTGTAAGTCAGCCACTACTCTTTCAATATTTTGGTCTGGATAGAGTTTGACCAAAACATCGCCTTCTACATAAGCAGCTTTTTGGGACAATAAGGCAAGGGGTAAACAAATCAGTAATAATAGTGTTGTAAAAAATCTCATAGACTGGTATATGTTTCCTGACAAAATTAATTTTCCGAAAGGTACACAAATCCACTAGAGCAAAAAGTATCCAAGCTTACATATGTTAAATATGGAATGGAAGAAAATCTAATTTGTTGTTTTGCTGACCAGTATGGTTAAGAATGGAGAAAATAAATAAAAGTAGGAGCAAAGGTTGGGTGTTTCATCGCTACTTATTTGCCCGCTATCTGCCATACAAGGTATGTTGCTTCTATCGGGGCTAGTTTAAAAGGTTCATTCGCATTCGCCAAAAACGCTAAAATATCAATCAATAAAGCGTCTTCCAAAAATGAGTTTAAGATAAAGGTTGGTATAGACAATATTGTTTTTTTCGAGTATCATAATGGGTACCCGTCTGGGGTAGGCATTCACCATTGCGCCCAATTCAAAGGCCTTAATGGTTTCACTCAATCCTGCCCAATCGAAGACCAATCCAAATTTGGCAATTACCCCTGGCGTGACTGCAAGTTTGTTCCAACCTACCAAAAAGCCAGAAGCACCAAATATTCTGGTTTCCTCTAAAAAAATATCCTCATTGTTTTCTTCGTCATTTGCAGTATAGGCTACATCAGCAAAAGTATTGTCCTGCAAACGAATGTTGAGCATATAGGGTTTGATGATGCCCAGTGAAAAACCCAAACTATAATGTATGCCAATTTCTACCCCATTTTTACGCCCTTTTTCAGCAAGAATGCGGTGGCGACCATAACTATAACTCAGGCTATATAAATTGTTTTGTTTGCCATAAAAATACGAACTGGGATTAAGGCTGGTACTAGTACCATTTACCTTCCCCAACTGTCGGGTTTGTTTGGGGTGTTTGATTTCCATCAACTCCAATTCCATAGAATTTTTCTTCCACCTATTCAGGATTTTGGTTTTTGCCATACTAATACCATAACCATTGGTGTGTATTTTCACTCCTATCCGCCATTCTCGTTGGTATACAAAATCGTCCAACTGTCCCTTATCTATGTTTTGAGACAAAAGTGGCAAGCTCATAAAGCTCAAAAGCAAAACAAATATGTATGAGTGTATTTTTGACATTGTGTATACTAATCTAATCTAAATAACTCAATTTTGCCAATAATTGTTGCATTTGGTTGTTGGAGCGACTATTTAGGGAACAGGGTCATAACCATGTCCTCCCCAGGGATGACAAGATAAAATACGCTTACTTCCTAAGAAAACACCCTTAAACACCCCATGTTTTTGAATGGCTTCAATGGTATATTGGGAGCAAGTTGGAGTATAACGGCAAGATTTGGGTAAATAAGGAGAAATGGCCAACTGATAAAAGCGAACAGGCATTATGAAGATTTTTTTGAGCATAGCTGTATGGCATTTCTTTAGAAAATCAATTTCTTTTCAATACAATATGGTTTAGAGCAGCTTTTACCTGCGTAGAAATCAATTGAAAATCACTATGCTCTTTACCTACATATAGCAACATTAAGGCTACTTGAGAAGTTCCCTCTTGAATGGCTTGGTAAAAAGGTGCTTTATTGAGTCGATATGCCTCTCTTAATTGTCGTTTGATTCGGTTTCGATCAACGGCACTCGCAAAGCGTTTTTTGGAAACACTTACAGCAACTTGAGCTGGCACAGAATAAGGTAAGGGAGTTTGTATCCAAACTAGACGGAGTGGGTAGAATACTTTAGACTGTCCTGTATCAAACAGTTCTTGAATGATGCTTCGGCTTTTGATGCGTTCAAATTTGTTGAGGCTTCGAGGACCAATCCGCATATGGCTGAGGCATATAAGAAAAGCATTTGAGAGAAAAATCTACTCAAATGCTCAATATATATTACTTTAATTTTCTTTCATCAGAGACAGATAATTTGTGTCTACCTTTCTTTCTTCTGGCATTGATTACTTTGACTCCAGATTTTGTTGCCATACGAGAACGAAACCCATGTTTGTTCTTGCGTTTTCTTCTTGATGGTTGAAATGTTCTTTTCATGATTGATTATCTTTTAAAAACAGGAGCGCAAAGATAGAAAAAAACATTCAATAGTATAAAACATTTCATCATTTTTCCATCTTTCCGCTGCTGTAATTGATCTTTTTACTGTTTTATTGATTCATAGAAAGTAAAAATTCTCCATTAGAGCGTGTTCCTTTCATATTGCCCAATAAGAATTGCATTGCCTCTTCTGTGTTCATATCTGCCAATTGCTTGCGCAAGATATAAGTTCTTTGCAATTCTTCTTTGTTGAACAATAAATCTTCTCTTCTAGTAGAAGATTTGATAACATCGACTGCTGGATAAATTCTTCTATTGGACAATTTGCGATCTAACTGTAACTCCATATTACCAGTACCCTTAAACTCTTCAAAGATGACTTCGTCCATTTTGGAGCCTGTATCAATAAGAGCAGTTGCCAAAATAGTCAGGGAACCTCCTGCTTCAATATTTCTGGCAGCACCAAAGAATTTTTTAGGAGCTTGTAAAGCACTTGACTCCACACCACCAGACAATACCTTACCAGATGCAGGCGCAACAGTGTTATGTGCTCTTGCCAAACGGGTAATAGAATCTAACAAAATGACAACATCCTGTCCACACTCAACCAATCTCTTGGCTTTCTGCAAGGCAATCCCTGATACTTTTACATGATTATCAGCAGGCTCGTCAAAAGTAGAAGCCAATACTTCACCATTTACATTGCGTTCCATATCAGTTACCTCTTCAGGTCTTTCATCAATGAGCAAAATCATCAAATAAACCTCAGGATGGTTTTCTGCTATGGCGTTCGCTACATCTTTGAGTAAGAATGTTTTACCTGTTTTGGGCTGTGCCACAATCAATCCTCTTTGCCCTTTTCCAATAGGAGAAAACAAATCTATTATACGTGTAGAATAAAGATTAGACGTGGTTTCAATTTCAAACTTTTCATTGGGGAAGAGTGGCGTCAAGTAGTCAAAAGGAATTCTGTCTCTAATATCTCCTGGATCACAACCATTGATGCTTTCTACACGAAGTAAAGCAAAATACTTCTCTCCTTCTTTGGGTGGCCGAATCGCTCCTTCAACAGTATCTCCAGTTTTTAAACCAAATAACTTTATTTGTGAAGGTGATACATAAATGTCATCAGGTGAGGTAAGATAATTATAGTCGGACGACCTCAAAAAGCCATAACCATCAGTCATCATTTCGAGTACACCGCTTCCTTGAATTACCCCATCAAACTCAATGTCAAATACATTCTTCTTTTCTTTCTTATAAGAACGTTTCTTCTCTTCTTCATAAGTTTCCTCTACTACTACCTCTTCTTCTTCATAGACTTCATCTTCTTCATAGACTTCGTCTTCGGGAGTTTCCTCCTCTATGATTTCATCTACTATTTCCTCTTCAGGTATTTCGAGTGGTAACTCTTGAACGATGCTTTCCTCTTCTTCAGGGTCTTCAATTTGAGTCTTTCGATCACTAGTAGGTTTACTACTTACTCTTTTGATAATTCTCTTTCGGACTCGCTTGGTCTTTTTTTCTTCAAGTGCTTTAGAAGACTTACTTTCAGTAGCACTCTCTTGATCCTCTTGATGACTCAAAATTTTGTATATAAGATCTTGTTTGTTCAGACTCTTATAGTTTTTCATATTCAAACTATCTGCTATATCTTTCAATTCAGTAAGCAGCATATCATTTAATTGCACTATATCGTACATGGAAGTGTTTCTTTTGTTTTAGAAGAAATAAATTAAGGTTAAGAATTAAATTAAGATATTTATTATTACTACAACAGAGCTACATTATAATAGAAAATGAGCAAGTTTTTTTAGCGGGAAAAAAATTGTAGGTATGAAACAATCTCTAATTTCGGTGTAATATTACGCTTATAAATTAAATTATCCAAAAAAATATCCCACTTAACAAAAAAATTACTGTTTTTGAACTATAAATTGCTCATTTTGGTATAAGAAAACATAGTTTTTAATCTTTAAAAATGCCATAAATGCTAATTTTGCGGCACTTTTGCTTACTTAAAAAAAAATTTTAATCCAATGCTAGAAATTCCTTTTATACGAGACAACACCAAGCTCATAAAAGAGCGTTTACAGGTGCGTAATTTTCCAAATGTAGAATTGATTGACAAAATCGTCACACTTGATGAAGAACGTCGCAAAACTCAACAATCCTTAGATAGCCAAAAAAGTGAAAGCAACAAAATTGCCAAAAGCATTGGAGAACTCTACAAATCAGGCAAAACAGATGAAGCCAATAGTTTGAGGGCTAAAACCGCTGAACTCAAAGAATCCAACAAACAATTGGAGGAAAAACTTAGGAATATTGAGTTAGAAATACGAGAAAATCTCGTTTTGGTTCCAAATATTCCACATGAATCTGTTCCCGCTGGCAATAGCGATGAAGACAATGAGAAAGTCAAAGAAGGCGGCACCATTCCCCAATTAAGCGAAAATGCCAAAGCTCATTGGGAATTGATGGAGCAACACCAACTGATGAGCCTCGATTTAGGCAGCAAGATAACTGGTGCTGGTTTTCCTGTTTTTATTGGCAAAGGTGCCAAATTGCAACGTGCCTTGGTTGCCTACTTTTTGGACAAAGCAACCGAAGCAGGTTATACAGAATACATCCCACCTTTGTTGGTCAATGACGATACTGCTTTTGCTACAGGACAACTGCCCGATAAGGAGGGACAAATGTATGTGGTTCAAGATGGTTTTTATATGATTCCCACAGCTGAAGTACCCGTCACCAATGTCTACCGAGACAGTATCGTTAAAGAAAGTGAGTTCCCTATCAAAATGACCGCTCATTCTCAATGTTTTAGAAGAGAAGCAGGTTCTTATGGAGCGCATGTAAGAGGTCTAAATAGGGTACACCAGTTTGAGAAGGTCGAAATCATACAAATTGCTCATCCCGACAAATCTTATGAGGCACTGGATCAAATGGTAGCCCATGTCGAATCACTTTTGCTTGACTTAAACTTTCCCTACCGAATTATGCGTTTGTGTGGGGGCGATTTGGGTTTTACTTCTACCCTCACCTACGACTTTGAGACTTTCTCTGCGGCACAAAATAGATGGTTAGAAGTTAGCTCTGTATCAAACTTTTTGACTTTCCAGAGCAATCGACTCAAGGTGCGCTACAAAGATGAAAATGGCAAAACCCGTTTGGCACACACCCTCAACGGAAGTGCCTTGGCATTGCCTCGTATCATTGCTACTTTATTGGAAAACAACCAGACTGCCGATGGTAAAATCAACATTCCAGAAGTACTGAGACCGTATACTCGGTTTGATACGATTGGGTAAATTAACTGATTCAAATAAAACAAAAAACGGGGGCTTTCATTTGTTTGAAAGCCCCTTATCTTTATTAATTCTAATTTTGTTTTTGCATTATCTCCTTAATAAATTGATGTGCTTTTTCTCTATCAAATATGGCTTCTATTGGAAGTATTAGTTTGTCTATAGAATTTGATTGGAGTTTTCCAGAATTTGATTTTACAATCAATTCATATTTCCCATTTTTATTTTGATATTGCTCTACAAGTTTTTTAACAGGGTCTATAATCCAATATTCTTTTACCCCATGATTTTGGTAATCTTCAAACTTGATTCCTCTATCTCTGTGTTCAGTACTTTTAGAAAGTACTTCAGCAATCATATCAGGAACTGGAAAAAACATTTGTTCTTGCTTTAATTTGCTAGCCTTTTCTCTACCAAAGAAACAAACATCGGGTTCATAATCGTTACGGGTACATTTTATCAAAACTTTTTCAATTCCTACAAAGCCTAATTGATGTTCAATGGTGTACGCTTCTAATATCTTATATACATTTCCGCTTATCTCATTGTGGCTTTTTTTTACTGGAGAATGTATGATGACTTCTCCATTGATAAACTCTGCTTTTTCTTGTTCTGTTATTTCCTTATAAAACTGCTCACGTTTCTTTTGTTCTTCTTCTAGAGTATGTTTAATTTTTTCCAATATTATAGGCGCATTGGGAGATTCCAATATCTGAGTTACCAGGTCCTTGTCTAATTTCTGCGTCATTGTTACATATTTTCTATCTAATTTCTAATATAAGCCATTTCCGACGAAGAAACAAAACATGCCTCCTACACCCGATAGTAGCGGAAAGCTTGTAGAGATGCGATTTATCGCATCTACAACTTGCAGTGGATAGCGGGGACACACGATACAAACGAAGCCCTCAACGTTCTGTCCTAATCCATTAAAAAATAGACCATTCATTGTTTGACAAATGCCACCGTTTGTCTTTGCCCTTCGATTTGTAAACTGCAATGATACAAACCAGCGGGCAAATCGCTGACATCCACATTTTGACCGTGTGGTCCTTGTTTTAGCTGGGTCGATTGTACCCTTTTTTGATAGCTGCCTGTTTGACTCGTAATCCAAAGCTCCACTTCTGCCGCTTCAATTAGATTAAAATGTACATTGAGTTGGTTCTCGACTGGATTGGGCGCCAAACTCAACTGTAAATTTGTTTGCAATGCTTGTATAGCTGTTTCCATTGTATCGGGCATGGTATCCATTGGTGTCACTGGATCATTGGGTGTATTGGCACTAAACATACCATTGCCGTGGGTTGCTGCTACAATCAAACCATCCGATATACGGGTTCTGACCTTTTCGACCACCGAAGCACCAATTTCTTCGGCATTGAGTTGGGTCCAAACGGTATTGAGGCTGTCCAACTTCCCTGTATAAAAAAGCCCTACCGAAGTCCCTACAAAATAGGCGGTCGAATCTTCGCTCACTGGCAAAATGGCAATGGAACGGAAAGAAGGACCTTCCCCAATTCCATATTGGCTTGACTCCAAATTTCCTGCGACTTTTGCCCAACTGCCTCCTGCATTTTCAGAATAATAAAGGCTGTATACCTCATAATCAGAGAACAACACAAACAGATTGTCATTGTTTGAAGGATCTATCGCAATTTCTGCTACAAATCCTCCACTTGGAAAATCGTCTCCAGTTACATCTGTCACAATAGGATCACTTGATTGTACATTGTCTATTCGATACACTGTTCGGTCTTCTGTTCCCAAGTAAATACGTTCTTCTACTTGATTACAAACGGCAATTGAGCTAAAATAATCTTCCTCTGCAAATTCGGCTGGCGATACGGTCCAATTGGTACTGATAGAGTCAATGCCACCATCAAATGGAATACCATCCAAATCGTAATTGATGTACAATTTGTTGCCCGCCATTAAGTAGAGTACATTGTTGTCGAAAGGGTCCAATTCAAAAGGGTGTATAAACAAATAATCCTCACTTGGATCAGGTCCAATCGGATCAATCCGTTTGCGCTCAATGGGCAAAAGGTTTTCGTCTAGTTTGACCTTAAAAATCCGCCCCAATTGTAGAGATAAAATGTAGTAATCTTTGCCTTTGGGAATAAAGCCATAACTCCCATCTCCACTAAAAGACATCACCCAATCGGCATCGTATTTGCCCGAACGAGTATGAAAGGTGCCGTTGTCTTGCAAACCTCCCATCAATACATTGCTCGCCGAGTCTTCTTCCATAATAATGGTGTAAAACTGAGTGGTGACATAACCGTTGTTAAGCGATTCCCAAGCAACGGAGTCTGCCAATATATCCGTCGTTTTGGCTATACCTCCATCGTTGACCGATATGACTGTATTGGGATCAGAGGGCAAAAACAAAAATTCGTGCTGGTCGGGATGGTGATTGGGGTAGACTTCTATGGCAGGAATATCGGTGTTTCTTTTGTAGCCACCAATAAAGCTGGTATTGTCAGGCGTAGTAAAGCCATCTGTTGAACGAAAAATATTGGTTCCGCCTATAAAAATGGTATTGGGATCATCTGGTTTGACCTTGACAAATAGGTTGTAGCCTCCTTGGGCATTGAAACCATCCAACAAAAACGTTTTGTTGGGAATGTTTTCGGACAAATCTAGCCACTCTCCTCCTTCACCTGTTCCGTCTCCTTCAATATAAGTATATTTCCAAAGTGCATTCCATTCAGGCTCGCCTCGCCAATTGTAGGTTTCCTTGCCATAGCCTTCCTCAGTAGTAAACAAAAAGTAAACTTCATTTTCGTTAGAGGGATTGATGCCTATGACTGTACGTCCATATTCTGGAGGAAAATTGTCAGGTAAAATATTGGTGTAATCTTTTCCATTTTCTGAACGCCAAATACCTTCTCTCCCTCCATCACTGCTCACAGTAGCATAGACGATGCCTGTCGAACTAACTTCTACATTGGTATAATACGCTGGAGACTGAATGGCACTATGGCTCAACTCTATTTTCCAGCTTTCTCCACCATCTTCGCTTCGATGCAAACGACCATAATTTGCCAAATAGATCACATCCAAAGAATCGGGTGCAGCGGGATCTGTCGCAATATTCCAACTAATGTCAAAATAAGAATCAAATTCAATAACAGAACTACCTACTGTACTTTCCAACACATTCCAAGTCAATCCATTATCGGTAGATTTATACACTCCTGCCCCAAAATAATAGGCACCATATCCAGCCGCTGAATTGCCTGAACCTTCGCCAGTTGTATAATACCAAGTGTTGGTATGCCCTTCACGAGTATCTTGAGCAATGGCAGTTGCCCCTTGCAATGCCTGTGGGTCTGAAGTGCGATTCCAAGTTTGTCCACCATCTTCGGTCCGCCAAACATTCCCAGAAACGCCAATGGCAATCATTACATTTTCATTGGCAACATCTATGGCAAAAGCTCTGGTTCTTCCTCCAACCCTAAAAGGTCCACGGTGTACCCACTCCAAAGAATCGGCAATCCCACCTTCTCTAGTCAAGTTCATTTGCTTGAGAAAATCCAATTCTTGCCTACGAACATTTCGGGGTATTTTGCCTGTTTTGGGATTTGCCAAACGTTTCACATTCCATTTGTGCAAAGCGCCCTTGTCTCCTTCTGCTTCAAAAGGCATTCCCACTGCATTGGATTTTGTAAGCCGTATTTGCTGTTGACTTACCTCCTTTGCTTTCTTTTCTTCAACTGATTTTATCCATATAAATGCCAGCCCCAATACAAGCAGACAAGCTAAGAACAAGCGTTTCCAGATAGACATTATTAGTGTTATTTAGTTAATTGGGACTTTAAATATAGGAAAGATGCCTCCCTTTCTACAACATATTCCTCTTTTTGTGGTTTTTTGGCAATTTTTAGAGAAACGTTTTTTATTAGCTGTTTGTTGATTATTGGGCAACGTCATTGACATTGTGGCTACATTATGGTCAGGTTAGCCAACGCATGTTTTAGGCTGCGTACCAAGCTTCATCTACCCGCTCATCCTGCGCTATTAATACCCATATTTGTCCTTCCACCAGTAACGGAGTCGTTCCTTTATTTGTTTTTCTCTAGAGTTTTCGCTGGGATCATATAATTTGGTCCCCGATATATGCTCTGGTAGGTATTCTTGGGCTTCAAAATTGCCCTCATAATTGTGGGAATACTGATAATCTTTGCCATAATTGAGTTCCTTCATCAGTTTGGTAGGGGCATTGCGAAGGTGCAAAGGTATGGGCAAATCTCCTGTCTTTTTAACCAAGTCTATTGCTTTATTAATGGCTTCGTAGCTGGCATTGCTCTTGGGAGAAGCGGCCAAATAAGTAGCTGTTTGAGACAAAATGATGCGGCATTCGGGATAGCCGATTTTGCTCACTGCATCAAAACAGTTGTTTGCAAGTAAGAGCGCATTGGGGTTGGCATTGCCTATGTCTTCCGAAGCAAAAATGAGCATCCGACGGGCAATGAATTTGGGATCTTCGCCTCCGACAATCATTCGTGCCAACCAATAAACCGCTCCATTGGGATCACTCCCCCGCATAGACTTGATGAATGCCGAAATGATGTCGTAATGTTGTTCGCCCGTTTTGTCATAGCGGCTCGCATTGAACTGCATCAACTTTTCAACTAAGGCATTGGTGATTTGAATGGCTTCTTGCTTTTGAGTATTGATGCTCAGTTCTAGTAAATTGAGCAATTTGCGAACATCCCCCCCTGAATAGCGAAGTAAGGCTTCATACTCTTGTAGTTCAATTTTTTTGTCTTTTAGGATGGTATCTTTTTCTATGGCATTTTGTAGAACGGTCAACAATTCTTCTTTGCTCAAATATTCCAAGACCAATACCTGGCAACGAGACAACAAAGCGGGAATGACTTCAAAAGACGGATTTTCAGTAGTGGCTCCAATGAGGGTAATCGTACCTTCCTCCACTGCTCCCAAAAGGGCGTCCTGTTGGGACTTGCTAAAACGGTGAATCTCGTCTATAAATAGAATGGTCTGCCCTACATTTTTTTTGCCCATAGCGATGGCATTCCGCAAGTCTTTGACACCCGAGTTGATGGCACTCAATTGCAAAAAGAGGGCATCGGCTTGTTTGGCAATGATACGAGCAAGAGTGGTTTTGCCAATGCCTGGTGGGCCCCATAAAACCATAGAAGGACAGGCGTGCCCTGCTTGGAGAATTTGGTGCAACAACTGACCTTCACCAAGTAAGTGGGTTTGCCCAATGTATTCGGTAAGATTTTTTGGACGCATACGTTCGGCAAGAGGGGTATTGGATTGGTTTCTAGACATTGATGTTAAATTTTAGTTTACAATATTTCCTTCACCTCTAGTAATAAGTACCCCTGTTTTCCATTTTGTTGATAAGTCTCGGTCACAAACTGAATATAGCCTTTTTTTATTCCATTGTCGTCACAAACTTTTACATTGTTTATACTGATAAGCGGACTAGCTCCTATCTGTTCTACTTTTATACTTGCTCCTTTATTGTGCAACTTTATCAAATGGGTTTTTCCTTTCCAGTCATCTATTATGTGTTGTGGCGCTTCTAATATTTCAAACTGCAATGCTTTGACTGTTTCTGTTTCTTCTAAAGAAAAATACAATCTAACCTCTGCTGTTAAAGTATCTGTGACCCAAGGTACAATATCTCGTTTTTTGCTCTTCTTTCTATCAATTCGCTTGAATCTTCTCTTTTTATGAAAACGCCTAGATTCGTCTTGAAAAAGAAATATCTTCCAAGCCTCATCTTCTTTAAACCAAACAATTTCTCCAGGATGAATTTCGGGTCGATGGTTGTGCAAGCGTTCACTTACCCAAGCACCATAGGCACATATATCACAATTCCAAAGGCTTTCAAAATAAGCAGAGCCATTGTTTTCTACAAATTCCTCTGATGGGGTTACCTCCGATTCCATACAATTGTCTTCACCATCGTAGCAATCGTGCCAATTAAGGATGCCTTCTCCTAAATCTTTCTGCTTTCTAGGCAAAGCTTTTTCCATCAAATATTTAAAAGGTTTATGTGGAATGATCTGAAAATTATGATCTTTCTCCCGACCCAATTTGTGAATATTGTAGTGCGCAACTGTTCCACAAAGAGTTTGTTTTTTTGCCCCAAGCGGAACCCAATTTCTATATCCCAACAAACGCATAAAACGCAGGGCCGCCACATTGGGATCAATGCTAGGCTGTTGGAGGTTGTTGACTTGAAGCGAGAGTTGGAGTTGGGCTTGTTCAAAATCTACTACCTCTATTTCCTGACAGCCTGAACAATGGATGACTCCATCTTTTTGCCCGAATAATTTTATAGTTCCAAACACATAAGACACCAACAACACCAGCAAGGATGTAAGCAATACATTGGACATTAAATAATATTTGAAATTTACTAATTTGATATTAGGGGAGTTTCCTTTGCTTGAAGGTCGGAACATTTGACAAGCTTCCTTCCAAACAATCATTTTTAAGCATTTTTTTCACCGCCTGCATCAACAATGCCTTCATCTTTTTTGTAAGAGCGACCAAAAAAACTTTGCAAACGCATAATGAGTACTCCAAAGATGGCTTCTTTAAAAATCTTACCACTCATTTTGGATTGCCCTACCTCTCGGTCGGTAAAAGTAATGGGCACTTCTGTGAGTTTAAAGCCCAATTTCCAAGCAGCATATTTCATTTCTATTTGAAAAGCATAGCCTACAAATTGAATGCGATCAAGATCAATGGCTTCCAAAACTTTTGCA
>JAHDIA010000753.1 GCA_020631035.1 Chitinophagales bacterium
ATTTGCCAGGAACCGAATTGGAATCAGCCGAGCGTTACCAGCGTTCTAGAGAGGTCATCAATATATTGAAACAGGCTTGGACTCAGGACGAAATCAATTTCAAGGGAGATTTTTACAATTTCCAATTGAATACGGAGCCTGTTAAGCCCTACCAACAAAACGGTGGTCCTTTGTTGTATTTTGGTGGTTATTCTCCCCCTGGTGTGGATTTGTGCGCCGAACATTGCGATGTCTATTTGATGTGGCCCGAAACGGAGGAACGCCTAGGACAGTTGATGCACAATATGAGCGAGAAAGCCGAGGGCTATAATCGTACCGTTGATTTTGGTTTACGGATTCATATGATTGTTCGGGAAACGGAATCGGAAGCGAGGGCACACGCTAGAAAGTTAATGTCGAAGCTAGAAGCTGAAAAAGGCAAGGAAATCAGAGAACGTGCCTTGGATGCCAAATCCTATGGTGTCTCCCGTCAGGCTGAGATGCGAGAGGTTTCAGATGACGAAGGCTATGTGGAGGACAATCAATGGACAGGCATTGGTAGAGCTCGTTCGGGTTGTGGGGCGGCATTGGTGGGTGATCCCGACCAAATTCTTGCCAAAATCAAACGCTATATGGATATGGGAATGCGTTCCTTTATCTTTTCGGGTTACCCACATCAAAATGAATGTGAATTGTTTGCCCGTTATGTATTGCCCGAATTGAAAACAATTTCGATGCCCATTGTCCAAAATCGGGTCAACGATGCCGAACCATTGACGCCATTGGGAGCAGGGGAACGGAGGTAAAAATTGTGAGTTGTGAATTATGAATGGGTATTGCGTGTCTGTGTGGTTCGTCTGAGTTCCGTGTTCATATGGTTCGTGGGAAGGCGTGAAGCGGATGGATAAAACGAAAAGACGAAGGCAGACCAGAACCGATGTCTATGCCCGATAGAAGCACGTACCATGTACGGCTGATAGCGGGGACACACGAACCCACAAATAACCCAAACGTTCCGTACAAATGAATAGATTCAAAATTTAAAATTAGATGGTTCTTGAATTTTAAATTTTGAATTTTCAATCTTAAATAAACATGCTAATAGATTTAATAATTGTTCTTGTATATTTTGCGATTGTTTTTGCCGTTGCCATTACGGGGCGGCTCGGAAAAGAAGCAAGTAGCGAAGAATATTTTTTGAGTTCCCGTAATCTCAAATGGTACTCCGTTGCCATTTCGAGTATTGCGACCAACATCCACGGCTACCAATTTTTGGGAATGATGGGCTCCGCCTACCTCTACGGAATCGCACAAGCCAGTTTAGAAATAAATGCCATACAAGGACTCTTAATGGCGACCTTTATATTTGTCCCGCTTTACCTCAAAGAACGGGTCGTCACCATCACGCAATTCATCAAAAGTCGATTGGGGGAAACGGTGGGATTGTGTTATACCTCCGCCAACCTCTTGATTTTTTCCACCCTCGGATTGGGAGCCGCCCTCTTTTGGGGAGCCTATACCGCCGACTTGGTCTTTGGCGACTATTTGACCTTCTTGGGCGACAACCGATTTATGAGAGCCAGTATACTCATTGTCTGCCTAGGTGTGTTCTCGGCAACCTATACCTATTTTGGTGGATTGGCGGCTGTGGTTCGTACCGATATTATCCAATTTGGTATCTTGACCTTGGGGGGCGTCATTGTCTTGTTTGTCTCGGTTCACCACCTGGGCGGCTGGGGGCAACTCTACCAGAAAACGCCCGAATTGATGCACCTCCACCTACCCGCCGACCACCCCAAATTGCCCTGGACACACATCTTCGGACTCTTTTTGTTGAACATCAATTATTGGTGTGCCAACCAAAGCGTAGTCCAAAGATCACTCGCCGCCCGTAGCCTCGAAGACGCTCAGGCAGGATTGATGATTGGCGGTTTGATGAAGTATGTTATGGCGGTCTTAATCGTCGTACCAGGAGTTGCCCTAGCAGGAATATTGGGCGAAAGCGGAGCCTTAGCAGAACCCGACCAAACCTTTCCTTACTTGGTCACGACTTACCTTCCCGTAGGCGTTCGTGGATTGATCTTATGCGCCCTCTTTGCCTCCCTCATGAGTACAGTTGATTCTCTCTTCAATTCGGCGGCAACTTTGTGGTCTATAGACATCTACAAATGCTACATCAACAAAGAAGCCACAGAGCAGCAAATTGTGACAGCAGGTCGTAGAACCATCTTGGTGACCTTGCTAACGGGCGTCTCAATGGGCATCTTTTTGCTCTATGTCAAACTCGAAAATCCAGCCGATGCCTTTACCCATACGCTTAACGAATTTAGGTATTACATCAATTGTGGAATTGTGGTCTTGATTTGTACTGCCGCCTTCTTGCTGGCTCCCCTGGTTGGTTTTGTTGGCGTTTCTATCGACCATTCCGACCAATATTATGATTAAAACGGGCTTCCCTGATATGAACTATTTCGTTCGAGCGGGCTGGGTCATTGCCCTTGCCTTTGTCGTGATTGCCATACCGAGCATCATCCAGAACGGAGGCATTCGCCCAATGAAGGACTACCTCAAAGCTGCCTCTCCTAAGATGAAGTGGTGGGGAGTCTTGTTGTTGTTGTCTTTGATTTTGTTGCATATTGTGTTTCATTAGAGGGGCGAGGCATAGTGGGATGGGTTCTTTTTCTCAGTGGTCTTGCCTATTTTTAGAGGCGAGGTTATAGTGGAATGGCTTCTTTTTTAGACTTTTAAGAATTAAAATAGCAAGTACAATCATACTTTTCAACTCAAAGTACTTTTAAAAATACAAGTCTTTACACCTTTGGGGCAAAAAAATAGCCCTTTTTTAAACAAAGTATTAGCGCATTTACGTAGTTTTATACACACATTATTTTATTAACCAATATTTTTCAAAAATGAAAACCACACACAGCTTATTTTTATTCGCTTTAAGCCTATTGATTTGTGTATCTGCCTGTAAAAAAGAGGAGAACGATATGGATACACCAGATACGCAAATGGAAGTGACAGAAACGACCGTTGCCCAAGACAAAAGCAACATTCAAATGG
>JAHDIA010000754.1 GCA_020631035.1 Chitinophagales bacterium
GATGTGTCTGACAATAAAGCCTATTTCATCCATATGTGCTGTGAGCATTACCCTTTTGTCGTTTTTTCCTTTTTTGATGGCAATGACGCTGCCCATATTGTCAATGCGCACTTCGTCAACATGTGGCTTGATTTCTCTGAGAATGACTTTTCTTATGGCATCTTCAAATCCTGGGGCTCCAGGTGTTTCGCATATTTCTTTTAACAGTTCTACGTTTATAGACATAATTTTCCAATAATTAATGGTTTTAATTGTCGATACTTACTATCAAACAATTAAAATGTGTTTGGGATTAGTTTTTGGTTTTGCAATGGTAATGATAAAAAAGCAAAAGCTGACAAGCAGTTAACTGCTTGTCAGCTTCATATTATTTTACTTTAATTTTTATATGAATATTACCATACTACAAAACTATCAACTTTTGGCTTAATTCCTCTTTTTCCAAACGTATTTTTACAAAATACAAGCCCGCCTGCAAAGATTTTAACTTTAATTCGATGTTTTGGGTCGTTTCTTGTCCAAAAAATTCGCTTTGAATCAATTTTCCACTGTTATCGTAAATGGCGACATTTACCTTTTTACTTAATTCATTTTCTAAGTTGATGTACAAACTAGATTGTCCTTGGGAAATAGGATTGGGATATACCTCAAAAGACGACTGAAGGACATCTCCAATACCAGAAATAATGGTGACTTCAAAAGATTTGGTAAAGGTACAGCCATTGGCATCGGTAATGATGACTTCGTACTCTCCATCTTCGTCGAACTCAGCATTGGTTCCTGTATCGCCATTGGACCAAGCAATTTCATAAGGTTCTTCTCCTCCACGGATTGCTATTTCAGCAGTTGCCAAACTATTGTCTACACTTACTTCTGCATCCAAAGCATCTTCAGGTCCAATAATCTCCAAGTCTACAGTCATTGTATTGTTTTGTGGTCCGTCAGTAATGGTTACAGTGTATGTACCTGCTGCCAAATCGTTTCTTTCGCTTCCTGTTTCACCATCACTCCAAACAAAGTCATAAGGTCCATTGCCCCAAGTTGGTTGGGCAAATACCACACTTCCGTTGTTTTCAGCCAAACACTTGACCCCATTGATGATTGCTTCGACAGTATAGAGTTGATCTTTGCCTTGAATTTCAAAGAAGATGTTTTTTTCACATCCCTTATCATTCATTGCCAATAAAGTATACACTTGTCCATTTTCAATTCCTTCTAATGATGTTTCTGTAGAACCGTCTGACCAAATGTAAGTGTATTCTCCATCCTCTTCTGCATCACTAAAGGTCGTTGCTACACCATCTTCTACTCCAACTGAAACATTCACTTCAGAAGCTGTTCCTACAGAAATATTGAATTCTTGTACTGTACCACTTCCATCTTCTACAGTAACGATGTAATCTCCACCACTCAAGTCATTGCGTTCATTTCCTTCAAAACCATCTTCCCAAGTGTAGGTATAGGGTGCTTCCCCTCCACCAACTGTCAAGGCAACCAAAGCATTCGCCTGACCAGCACATTCTGAGGGTTCAACCTCCAAGGCTGTCAATTGCATCGCTGTAGTAGTAGTGGTCAAAAAAGTACTTTCGCTTGGAGCATCTACACAGAAATTGACGCTATTGAGTGGTTTAACTGTCCATTTGTAAACTGTTTCTGCCTCTAATTCGGGAATGATGACTTCTGTATCTTCGGTGAGTATCTCAATGATGTCTTCAGGATCATTGTTTTTGTACAAAGTAAAGTAGTATTCTACATTGCCTGCATCCTGCCAACGGAACAATACATTTTCGGTTGGGACATTCATATCGGCAAATAAGGGATAATTTAAGTGAGTTTCGCTTACTGGTTCAAAATTTAATTCTTGTGAGTAATCCAAGAATCCTTGTCTATTTGAAGCCAACAATAAATTGGCATGCATTACTTGAACTTGCTCTGGAGAAAAACGATTCATACAAGAGCCAAAACCATAACTCATAAACAGAGAGCTATCGACTGTAAAGGATTCACCTGCTGGATCAGTAAAGGTTGCAGGTGAGGTACAAGTAAAACCATTAAAGTCGTAATCTGGATAAGTATCACAAATGAAGTCTCCCGCTACATCACAGTTCTTATTAGGTCCTGTTCTGTCGACACGTTCTTTATGCCAAGTATGTGATCCTGTCCAACCAACATAGGCAAAATTATTGGGTCCATCTATTGCATCCAATGGTTCTGGATTGGCATATTCCCAACCATAAAAAGTATGGTGCAAACTAAAAAAGTGTCCCAATTCGTGGGTTGTTGTAGTCTCGCCTGGTTGTATACATCCAATGTCCAAGACTACGGCATCAGCTCCTGGTGTATAATAGGCACAGGCTCCACCTGTTTCTGCTACCACATACATATTGACCATATCTTGAGTCTTGGTCTGATTGATAAAGGGATTGACTTGACTGTCTCCTACTTCGTGAATGTATATGTCTGATCTATTGTGATAATCAAAGCCGCTTTCATGAATAAAGAACTGCATTCCTCCATCTGTTGCCTCAAATTGGGCATTCAAATCACACATTACTTGATAAATCCCTGCTTGATTATAATATCCATCTCCATCATTGTCACCAACAATGTGTATTTTGATAGGTACATAATAACAGTCGGCATCTGATTTAAAGTCTTTTGCTTGATTCTTTTTAAAATTGCGCAACCAAGTGGTTTGTTCAAAGCTCATTTGAGTTCCACAAGGTTTCTTTTCCTGTGCCAATAGGGCAGCGAAGGGGGTGAGTATCATTAATAGAATGATACCTAGTAATCTATTCCCTTTCATAAAAATTCAATTTTTACATTTTCTCAATTAATTGATAAAGATACATAAATCGTACCGAAATTGTGTAAGGAAAGGCTTGTTTCGTCGGCTGGCTTTCCTTTATTCAGTAATTTTCCAATATGTATGAACAATTATGGATTAGAGCATGTTAGGAATTATCATTCAGCACTCAAAAGTTGTCTTTTTGAATCGAAACGTCGAACCGCTGTTCGGCAGCTATTTTTTGCTCAATCCCG
>JAHDIA010000755.1 GCA_020631035.1 Chitinophagales bacterium
GTACAGGCTTTTTGGTAGAAGGAAATTATATTTACACCAACAATCATGTGATAAAGTCTGCATCTATTGCCCAATATTCAAGAATCGAATTTGGCTACGATACCCCTGGTAAACCTTCTACCTTTTATGATTTGGACCATACTGATTTTGTAACATCCAATAAATTAGATTATACCAAAGTAAAAGTAAAGGACGATACCAATAAACCTTTGAGCGATTGGGGATATTTAGCAATAAATCCCATTCAACCCAATCCAGAAGATACCTTTGTCATCATACAACACCCCAAAGGTAGACATAAAGAACTTGCCTTTAGCGATGCTCAAAATAGCATATGGGAACACCGCCTACACTATAAAGTATCAACTGAAAAAGGTTCGAGTGGCTCTCCTGTATTTGACATTCATTGGAAGGTTGTTGCTTTACACCACGCAGGCGGCAATATGCAAGTTGATTCACAAGGAACTATAAAATATGTCAATGAGGGGATTTTGTTTGATAGTATTGTGGCGGATATTGCCCAAAAGAAAAAAAATACGCCTCCTAGCTCCCCACCTGCTTCGCCTCAACCTAACAGCGAAAGACGAAAAGCCACCAAGCCCATCAAAACAGTATTGGTTTATCACCCATTGGACAATGCTTATGCAACAGAATTGAATAGTCATTTATTTCTACTTGAAAGAAATGAAGACATCAAACTTTTTGACATCCACAAGGACATTTCCCCCAATCTTGACCAAGCAAGTGCATTGGACCAAGCCATCCAATCGGCTGGAATGATTTTGGTTTTTATCAGCAATCATTTGTATAAAAAAGAAAGCAGGGCTGTTGCTTTACAAATAGAACAACTGATTGGCATCAAAACTGTCATTCCCATCAAGGTCGCTCCTTTTAAATTTAAGGGTACACCCTTTGGCAAATTGGTTGGCTTGCCAAGAGACAAAGCAATTATAGAATACGACAATTTGGACAATGCTTTGTATCAAATAACAGAGGAAATTTCAAAAGTTGTTGAGGGAGGCATTGTGGTTAAATCTCCCAAGACTGATGCTAGCAATACAGCTTCCAATGAAGGAGGTGGGCAGACAATCAATGAGCAAAATGCTGATAAGATTTACAACATCAATAAAATTGACAAGGCTGATTTTTCCTAGATATGAGATATGACATTTCTTAAAGAAATGTCATATCTATTTAAACGAACATTATGCAAAAAAACCCTCATATTGTTATACAAGACGTAGGCGAAAAGACCATTACCGTCAATGTCAATGGTCAAGTACAAGAGTTGGCTAAGAAGCTGGATGATTTGATTCAATTGGTTCAAAGCCAGAAAAGTCAACACTTCCAAACGGCTGATAAGATTTATAATATTGGTAGTATTGGGGAGGCGAATTTTAGTTTGTTATTGGATAAGCTTACACACAGTCATCAATTGCCTTCTGGATTGTTAGAGCATTTAATTTCCACAGACAATCTGATAGACGATGAAATTTGGGCAAAGAACACTTTTAGAATAGAAAGCCTAAAAGATGAGTTGATGGATTATGGTGTAGCCATTTCCCAAAGCAATCGCCCAATGGAAATCTTTCAATATTATGGTTGGTTGATAGAAGAGTTTTTACGAAAAATGATGACCGATATTAGCCAAGAAAATCCTTTGTTGCGATTGGAATATATGGCAGAAGCTTATCAAAGTAGCCTACGTTATTTAGCCTATATACAATTGGCACAAATCATTGCTAGACCAGACATCGTCAATGCTCCATCCATTGAAGCTTTTTTCAATTTAAGTGAATTGGAGTTAAGGCATTTTGATTTTCTAAATTTTTTATTGACAAGCAAACAACTTCTACAAAATGAAGCAAACTTTGTAACTGAAATGCCCAAATTTATTTCAGAAATAAGCGATAAAGATAGCGATGTTTACCAAACTGCTTTGTTTCTCGAAAAGCATCGAAATAAGTTATTAAAAAATGAAATAGTAGAAGATAGAAATTTGAAAAAACTGTCAGATGAATATTTTACCGCCTTGATTTATTGGCTAGAATCTATTGCCTTTCTTGCTCAATACCGTTTGGTTTCCATTAAAGACATTTATTTGAATTACAATATGGGAACTGCCCGAAACTTTATCCATTCTTTTGGTGAATTGCACAACATTTATAAGAAAATAGCCAATCAAGATACAGATTTGAAGCAAAAAGCGATACAAGATGTTTATACCTATAGCAATAGTGTATTGTTTTTTAGAGGAAACAATATAGATAGTTGCCTAGAAAAACTCAATGAAGAAAACAGCTATATATCCTTATCTCCCTTGATTATTGACAAAAGTGTTTGGGCAAAAAATGAAAAACAAACACCTGATGTTTACTATTACAGTGGCAAAAACAAGAAAGAATATGTTTTTGCCAACTATGCCAATGAATTCATCAAGGACAATCAAACAGAACCCAAATCGAATCAGAAAATAAACATCGGCAAACAAGACCAGGAAAAACTGAATTCAAAAAAATTGTACAAACAAATAGAATTAATTCTACAACCCACTGCTAACTAAATAAGATGTCTCAACAAAAAACGCCTTTTAAGTTTTTAGATGCATATCAAAAAGAAGATATGAGTGTTTTTTTCGGTAGAACCGAAGAAACAGAAAACCTTTATGAGGCATTGAGTGGTGTCAAACATTTGTTGGTATATGGTCCATCTGGAGCAGGTAAAACCAGTTTGGTTGAGTGTGGGTTGCGCAACCAATTTTCGGATGCTGATTGGTTGGCGGTAAGCATTAGACGTGGGGAAAACATCAATAAATCTGTATTTGCAAGAATCAATGAATTTTTAAGGAAAAAAATATCCCTTGATCCAATTACCCATTTACCAGAAGCAACAATGGGTTTTGAACAAATCATAGAAAGACTTTTTGATGAAAAATACCGTCCTGTTTATTTACTATTCGACCAATTTGAAGAACTCCTTATTCTAGGAGAAGAAGCAGAGAAAAAAGAATTTTTTAAACGACTCAATGATTTGAT
>JAHDIA010000756.1 GCA_020631035.1 Chitinophagales bacterium
AGAACAAAAATTCATTGCCCAAAAACATCAATTTATTTAATTTACAGTGTATTTATTCTTGCTCATTCATAATTTTACTTGATTTCCTTCAAAGGATCACTCACTTTTTTCTTTTTGACTTGAGTACTAGGTGGAGGCGTAGGTTCTGGCTCGGGTTCTTCCTCGATATTGGCAAACCAGCGATCGTACATTTTACCCGATTTTTTACCAATGTGGCAGCCCCATTCATATTCATCTGACATCACAAAAACCTCGTAGGCAAAACGGTGTTCATAGATTTCCATATGATCCTCAAAACATTCATTGCCATCGGTGCTGATGATGATCCCGTCATTGCGATTGCTCTGACGATTAAGGGCGTCTACCACAAATTTGATTTTCTTTTTTGCCTTGCCATTGAGTTTAAAAATGGGCGTTTCCTCTTTAGAGGCATTGTAGCCCTTGGGAATATTGGTCGTGCTATAATTCACTGTCCCACGTCCCGAACGGTCCAACATTTTGACACTGATGCCATAATGGTAAACTTCGCCTGTGGGCAAGTACACAATGGAGGGCAACAAATCGAAAAAGACATAGACAGATTTGCTATTTGCCATTACTTTGACGTCATAGTTCTTTGCCTTGATTTTTTGAGGGATTTGGTCAATTGCAAGCTTAATGATTTCAGAGCGATCCATTGCTTTGATTGCTTCAATTTCTGGATTCACTTCATTGGTTTGGGTAAAGCAGAGAGGTTCTTTGACAATTTTTGGAGAGTGATTCTTGAACAAATAGTAGGGAGCCAGGGGCGACTGGATAGCTTGTTTAAGAATTGTCTCTCTTCCACAAAAATTGTCAAAGGACAAAGAAAGTGTTGTATTCAATAGACAGAAAAAAAATATAAGATACTTTATATTTGATAGCATTTAATCTTGTTTCAATTCGGATAAATCAAGTGAAAAGTTGGGCAAGACTGTTTCCCCACTCACTTTGTCTTTAAAACTGTTGAGGGTTTCCGTTGAACCATCTTTTCGGTAAATGTAAATCTTCTCTTTAGTAGGGTCTATCAGCCACGCCAACAATGCCCCATTCTTTTTCACTAGAAAAGCAATCTAACTCACCACCCGTTCCTTCAAGACATCTTCCAATTCCGCCAAAATCGTACGAGCATCTCGAATACTTGGAACATTGGTGAAAATCAGAATCAAACTCTTGTCGGTATGCTTCATTTGGCAACGATTCTTGTACTGAGGTGATTGTATGATGTTCAATATTTTGCTAAAAATAGGCGATTTGTAATAGGCAGACTCTTGGTTTTGTATAAAGTAAGCCCGCAACTTGCTACTCTTGATGATCAAACGATCAAAACCCATTCGACATGCCAACCATTTGAGGCGCATTCCATACAATAGTTCATTGACCTCTGGCGGCAAAGGTCCAAAACGGTCAATCAAACGGTTTTTAAATTCAATCAAAGATTTCTCATCTTCCACCTCATTCAATTCTCTATACAACAACAAACGCTCATTGGAGCTGTTGATGTAGCCCGTTGGAATCAACATACCCAAATCGGTTTCAATTTGGCAGTCTTGTACAAACTTTTTCTCTTTTACCAATTGGTCGGCAAAGACCTCTTGGAAATCGGTTTCTTTTAGTTCCTGTATTGCCTCACTCAAGATTTTTTGGTAGGCATCAAAACCAATGTCACTGATGAAACCACTTTGCTCACCACCTAGCAAATTACCTGCCCCTCGAATGTCCAGATCTTTCATTGCAATGTTCAAACCACTGCCCAAATCAGAAAATTGCTCAATGGTCTGCAAACGCTTGCGAGAATCATCGGGCAATCCGTGGAGTGGGGGACTAATGAGGTAACAAAACGCCTTTTTATTGGAACGCCCAACCCGTCCTCTCAACTGATGCAAATCACTCAAACCAAAATGATGGGCATTGTTGATGATGATGGTATTGGCATTGGGAATGTCCAAACCTGACTCTACAATATTGGTACACAATAAGACGTCGTACACTCGTTTCTCAAACTTAATCATTTGCTGTTCCAACTTCTTATTGTCCATTTGTCCGTGCGCCACCCCAATGTCCAAGTCAGGACAGTACTTCAACAACATCCCCGCCATCTCATTAATGTCCTTTACTCTGTTGTGAATAAAGAAGACCTGACCACCTCGGTACACTTCAAAGTAAATGGCGTCTCGTATTTTCTCGCCCTTAAAGGTCATCAATTCAGTCGTAATGGGTTGACGGTTGGGGGGAGGTGTACGAATAACCGACAAATCTCTCGCACTCATCAAAGAAAATTGCAAGGTTCTCGGAATGGGCGTAGCCGTAAGCGTTAAGGTATCTACATTGACTTTGAGGTTGCGGAGTTTCTCTTTGGCTGATACCCCAAACTTTTGTTCCTCGTCTATAATCAACAAACCGAGGTCTTTAAACTCAACGGTCTTACTCAAGATAGCGTGTGTGCCAATCAAAATGTCCACTTTGCCCTCTCGCAATTTGTTGATGGTTTCTCTTTTTTGCGCAGTCGTTTTAAATCTATTGATGTAATCCACCGTACAAGGAAAATCTCTCAAACGTGCGGCAAAGGTTTTAAAATGCTGAATCGCCAAAATGGTCGTAGGAACCAAGACCGCTACTTGCTTATTATCAGCCACAGCTTTGGCAGCGGCACGAATGGCAATTTCGGTTTTCCCAAATCCAACATCTCCACACACCAAGCGATCCATTGGATGATCGGCTTCCATATCAGCTTTTACATCTTGGGTAGCTTGATTTTGATCGGGCGTATCTTCATAAATAAAAGAGGCTTCGAGTTCGGTTTGTAAAAAAGAATCGGGCGCATATGCAAAACCCTTGCTTGCTTTTCGTTTGGCATAAAGCTTTATCAAGTCTTTGGCAATGTCCTTGATTTTACTCTTGGTTTTGTGCTTGAGACTTTCCCAAGCCTTAGAACCTAATTTGTAAATCTTAGGCTTCTTGCCATCTTGCCCTACATACTTTGATATTTTGT
>JAHDIA010000757.1 GCA_020631035.1 Chitinophagales bacterium
AACCCATAGAGGGTTTACTTGATAAAAGAGGTATACTCGACAAAGGCAATAAAACCATCATAGACGAATTGCCCCTAGACTATTCCATTTTGTACGAAATAGATTATGAGTACCCCACCCAAAGTGCCTATTTTACTTTTATGACCAAAGGCTGTACCCGAAAATGTGCCTTTTGTGCCGTTCCCAAAATTGAGACCACTTACAAACCTAAAATTGAAACCCTTGACAAATACAAGGCAATCAAAGAACGTTTTGGCGACCAACAACATTTACTCCTAATGGACAACAATGTTTTGGCATCCCCCAAATTTCCCGAAATCATTGACGAAATAAAAGCACTCGGCTTTGTCAACGGAGCAACTTATGTTGAACCTAACCAACTAGATATTGCCATCAAAAACCTTGAAGAGAACTACAATGACAAAGCTTTTATAAGAAGAACATTTAAATTATTAGATGGGTTTGAAAAACGCATTCGCAATGAATTAGAAAAAGAACAGTTTGTGAAAACTGTAAAGGAACATCAATTAAATGATCCAAAGAAAATAACCAAAGAAAATATTTTAAAAGCTTATCCACTTATCAAAGAGATTTATGAAAAACGTAGAAATAAAGTTCCTAAAAAACGTTATGTAGATTTTAATCAAGGTACAGATGCCCGATATGTAACGGATGAGTTGATGCAGAAAATGAGTGAAATTCCTATTAATCCTTTGCGTATTGCTTTTGACTATCTTGCTATGAAAAAACAGTACGTTAGTGCTATACATTTGGCTGCCAAACATGGAATAGCAAGAATGTCAAACTATTTGTTATACAATTTTGTTGATAAGCCTGAAGACCTGTATGAAAGAATGAAAATCAATGTAGATTTATCGGAAGAATTGAATATTACTGTTTATTCTTTTCCAATGAAATATATTCCATTGTATGGTGAAGAGGCTAAAAATCGAGAATATGTAGGGAAAAATTGGAATAAAAAATTTATTCGATCCATTCGGGCAATTATTAATGTAACTAAAGGGATTGTTACTTCTGAAAGAAGTTTTTTTGAAAAGGCATTTGGAGGAAACTTAAAAGAGTATTTTGAAATACTATATATGCCAGAATCTTATATTGTTTATAGGAAGCTTTTTGAAAAAGACTTAGAATATACATCAATATGGGTAAAACAATTTAGAGCATTAGATGAAGATGAGCTAGAAGAAGCAAAAGAGATAATAAAAAAAGATGATTTTAAAAATTTTGAAACCCAATCAAACAACCCTAAAGTTTTAGAATTGTTAAAGCACTATCAGGTTATAAACAAGAATGAAATCTCAAAAATTTACAAGGAAGAACCAGAAAAACGCCTAAAAATACTCAAAGAAAAATACGACAAACTCATCAAAGAAGATATGTTCGTCAATCTCACACTCACCTACGACTTCGATGGCTCAATGGATGAACAATAAAACAAAACTGGCTCATTTTTTAAATTTAAAAAATGAGCCAGTTTTGTTTTATTCACCGCCTGACTTTCCCCAAAGGCAGCAATCAAAACATCTTCACCGACTTCAACAAATTCTCCAACTTCCGAATCGGACGACGCTTTTTCCATTGAGGCGCATATACATTCCCATCCAATATGATAATGCGATTGTTCTTTTTATCCTTAAAGCAATAATTGACATATGGCCCGCCCATAAAGTCCTTGCTCATTCGCCACAAACCCCGGCTCTCAATCGCCAAATCTCCGTCAATTTTAACCGTCTCTTGAATGGGCTCAAAACGCAAATCTGTAATCATATGCGAACCAGGTGTGTCTGTAAAAAAGTATTTGCCAACTTCATCTCTCGCTATAATCGCATATTTGCCACTATACATCGAATCATTGGTAAAGGGTATCACCCGAATCATCATATTGCTCACTTCTCCCTCAATGTCTTGACGTACCCAAAACAAATCTTCTGTTTTTTTGACAAAGCGGAAACTGTTGGGAATTTTCAAATCTAACTTAAATTCTTCCTTCAAAGTATTGGTCAAATCGTGATTGACTTGTGAAGCATAGGCATTGCGCAATGCCTTGGCATTTTCAGGCTTTTGCAAACGTTTGATGATGTTTTCCTCATTGTTCAACAATACATTTAATAATCCTTCACGAGTGTCGGCATAGACAAAAGTTACCTGTTGAGGTTTGGCCCAAACATCTTTGGCACTAAACATATACTCTGCTTTTTGTCTGGTTTCTGGTGACAAATTTTTGATGTATTCCTGTATGGTGCGACTGCCCAAGCCCTGTCCAGTAGTCGTCCCAATATAAATCATATTGCTCGCTCTTTGAAGCAGCGGAACCATCTTAACAGGGTCAATATAACTAAGTGTAAAATAAGGTTCAGGTTGTGGCAAACCAGGAAACTCTTGTTGCAACAAATCCCGTACAGTACTCCCTATACTATTTAGGGTGGTATCTTCCCAAAGCTCGGCATCCATTACAACCAATACCTCGTCAATACGTCCCGACGCATCAGGCAACTGTCTAAAAGACGATTTGCTTCCATCACTCGAACAAGCGATAAAAAGGCAACAAAACATTAACACAAAAATATGCTTCATATAATCAATTTTCTTTTAAATTCTGGGACGGAACGCTGATTTTTCAAACGATCGTGTCTCCCCGCTATCCGCTTCTATGGCGGCATTCACAATATATTTCGATTCACTGCCCCGCCAGTACAGATAATCCCGATTTTCGGGATATCTCTACATACCACTCACATAACATACGCAATACCACCACGAATACAATGCCGCCATATCCACTACTATCGGGCGTAATATCGCATCTCTTTTTCTTTCATCGGCTTTTTTATCTATCCGCTACATCCAGCGCTTTAATTTGATTTCCTCCATCCCATCCGTACAGACGTTGCATGCAACGTCTCTACATATCGGGCGCAAAATCGGGCGCAAAATCGGGCGCAAAATCGGGCGCAAAATCGGGCGCAAAATCGGGC
>JAHDIA010000758.1 GCA_020631035.1 Chitinophagales bacterium
AATACCTCAATGACAAAAATGGTCGCTCTGATCAAGATATGTTTTTGTGGTTGCTTGAGAATGTCAATGCCCGATTGATTGAAAAAATCGTTTTGGGAAAATTAAATTTTAAAGGTCAGTCTTTGTTTAGTGTGTATTTTTACCGCATCATCAAAAATGCTTTGATTGATGAAATACGCAAACTGCCAAAAGAGAAATATCTGCATCAAGATCATTACCAAGAGTCCAATTTAAGAGATGTTTCTTCGGCTCAGAAAAATGCTTCGTACAATAATTTTTCTCAGCTCATTGTCACCGAATTTCAGGACAAAAGAGAACGAGCCAAATTTATTTTTTGTATAAAAGTATTCTACCGTTTTATATTGACCCGTGGTGATTTGGTGAAATTGTTTCCTCATTGTCCCAATAAACTCCTCGGTGAAATGCTCCAAACTTTTGGTAAGAATTATTCTTTGATGTCTAAGGGTGCTCTTTGGGAAAAATTGAATGCTTTTTGTTGTCAAGTCAGTCTGAAAAAACAAACGGTTCGTACTACTAAGGATTGGATGAAAAAACACCGAAACAATATCCTTCGTTGTATGCTTCAAAATTATCCGATCTATATTCCTGAATTGTCTACTGGTAAATTGGATAGGGCTTTGGATGAGTATTTTGAGCAGATTGTACATCAACGACTTTGAGCAATTGTGAGTTGTGAATTAGCTCTCAACAGCTTGGCATTCCACTATGCCCAATTTATAATTTACAATTCTAACTCATAATTCTTTTGCGTCGGATGAGCGGGTGGATGCTCGCTTGTACGAAGGGCTGAGTATGCTTTGGTTAACCAGCACTTGCGTAGCCACGGAGGTAATGGCGTTGCCCCATCCTTCGACAAGCTTAGGATAAATCATTTCTTTGACAGCTTCAGGATGGGTCTCTTTATCCAATCAATGTTATTTCTGTGTTTCTGTGTTTCTGTGTTTCTGTGTTTCTGTGTTTCTGTGTTTCTGTGTTTCTGTGTTTCTGTGTTTCTGTGTGTTTGCCTGTTTTGTGTTCAGACGCAAGATGTTGCGTCTCCACGCTTGTATTTTTCAATTTTTCTCTCTCTCGCCCGTCCAATACAATTGATGCTTAAAAATACTTACAATCAACATATTGAACTGATAGATACCAGCCATTATGCACAACTTTTTTTTAGGGATGAATTGGGTCGTGCGCCAGTGGCTTTGTTTGATAAGGTGCGGAGCAATATTGTACTGCGAACCGAGGTGGTCAATTTGATGTGGTTGAAGACTGAACTCAATAAAATAAACAAGAAAGGCAAAAGAACCATTTAATTTCTATTTGAGTGTGGTATGCAAAATTTTCAAAAACACAATGCGGTAAGTCAACGCATAGACCAATTGACGCTTTTGTGGGATAAGTTTATCCAAAAGGAAAAAGCGAAAGTGTGTTTGTGGCAAATCCAATCGGATGAACGCAATTTGCTTGAGGCTTTTGTGGAATTGGAAATGAGTCAACATGGTAAAACAGAGGAGTTTTTTGTACGCTTTGAAACGCCTTTTAAAAATGCTACACAGTATACCAAGGATTTGATCAAAGAATTGAAAAGCTTGGTTGATGAAACACGGACGGCATTGGAAGAAGAGGAGATTTACATTCATTGGAAACCCCATAAAGGCAAAAGTATTTTACCAAAGCCGAGTCTATTTGCCGAAAATTTACAGTTGTTTATTCAAAGTATTCCCACTTGGGGAGAGGGGAAAATTGTTGCTTATTTTGTTCCTAGTAAGATCGAAAACGAAAACCATTTTTTACATTGGATTGGGCAAATCATCGAAAACGAGATTCCCGACAAAGTACGGCTGATGTTGGTCGAGGATCTCAACAATTTAAAGTTTGAAGATTTACTACAAGTATTTCCTATTGAAATAGATGCCATAGAACCGCAACTCGATACCGATAGTATGTTGAGCCAGTTGGCGTCTATGGGTAGCCCCCAAAACCCAGGGGTGCAGTTTCGTAAAAAGTATGTTGCGATGATGCAGGCGGGTAAAAAGGGGGATTTGAAATTATTGAACAAACTCGAAAAAGAAGCTTTGTTCTTGGTCAAAAAACAAAAGTGGAAACATCTAGAAGTTTTTGTACACAGCCTCACAGGCAATATTTTGATGAGTGCCAAACGCTTTGAACAAGCCCTCAAAAGTTTTACCAATGCCCGCAAAGTGGCAGAGTTGGGTAAAGCCAAAATTTTAAAAAGTTTGTTGCCCAAAACCATTTTTGCTCAATCTTCTATTTACGTTATTCAAAAAAAATATTACCAGGCTGCACGCCTCTATGAAGAAGCCAGTCGAGCCGCTAGTGCCGATGAAGACCAATTGTCCGAAATGGAAGCTTGGCGAATGGCTGCCGTTTGCTACGAATCGGAACAAGAATTACCCAAGGCGTGGAAATGCAATCAAAATGCCATTGCCATAGCCGAACAGATGGAACCAGAATTGGTCAAAAGTTCTACTTTGCCTTTTGTGGGAGAAGCCCTTTTGCGTTTGGCAGAACCAATGCGTTTGCCCCAATCCAAAATCACCACTCGGCAAAAAATGATTGAATTGGTTGGACCTGACTGGGAAGAGAGTTTGCTCACCCAAACGCCTGTCTCATGATTCCAGCCGTCAAACAGTTTGATCCAGTAATGGGCGTCGATACACACATTGTATTGATTCCTGCGGTACCCTCTCCTATTCCGACTCCTCTGCCCCATCCCTTTATTGGAATGCTGCTTGATCCTTTGGAATTTGTTCCTTTTATTGGTTCGTCGGTTTGGACCAACAATATGCCCACAGGCATTGGAGGAACGGCAGGCAAAGCCATTCCACCCCACATTCCAATGGGTGGCCCTTTTGCCAAACCCCCAGGCAATGAATGCGAAATATTTATGGGCAGTGCCACCGTTTTGGCCGATGGCGATGTGATGTCGTTTATGGGGGCAATGGTGTTGAGTTGCCAAGATATT
>JAHDIA010000759.1 GCA_020631035.1 Chitinophagales bacterium
GCTCGAACCCAGGACCCACGCCTTAAAAGGGCGTTGCTCTACCAACTGAGCTACGCGATCATTTTCAATTTGGTGGGGCAAAGATACATACATTTTATATAACTCCAAATTATCATCAAAAGTTTTTTTGATTTTTTTGAGTTAAATCCCCCCTATTTCCGTCCTTGTATTCAATCTTCGATGATCACACCATCGGCAACAAATACGAGTTCGATTTCGGGTTCAGTAATTTTGGCGATTTCCTCTTTGGACAAGCCTTCATCTTCGGCATAGTGGCGGAGGATTTCGACACTGGTGGTATCCAGTTTGGCAATGCCTTCAACTGTTGCCATTTTGCCCGAAGCATCTTTGGGAACAAAAAAGCCATAATCTTTAAAGGTCACCCGCATAGGTTTGTCTCCATTTTTGAGGGTCATCCAGCAACCTTTCATTTTGCAAACCGCTTCGATTTCTCCTTTGACTTTGTTTGCCCCTTCTTTTTTCCCTTTCATTTTTTGGGTCAATTGGGGCATTGTTACGGCATTGTCGGCACTAATTTTTTTACCAAAAAAGCTTTTATTGCCTTCTACAGCGACGGGTTGGCTACCAGAATTACAAGCTGCTAGAAAGACAAACAAGCCCAATGTTATTATTTGAATAAAGTTTTTCATTTTTTGAATGTTTATTCTATTTAAGTATTGTAAATTTAAAAAAAATTCCACGGACTGTTCTATCGCCGCCAATTTAATTGGAGGAGGAAAGTCCGAGCAACATAGGACACCACAGTTCCTAGCGGGAACCCTTTCGGTGCAAATCGAAAGCGAGCAAGTGCCGCAGAAAATAACTGGCTCCGCTTCGGCTGAGGTATAGGTGAAAATCAATTTTTTGAAGCTGCTGTGGTGACACAGTAGTTGGGTAAACCTTGTGGGTTGAAATACCAAATATACCAATCTTTGAGGGTTGTCCGCCCAATTTTGCTTCGGCAAAAAGATTGGAGGGTAGGTTGATAGAGGGCGAGGGCGACTTCGCTCCTAGATAAATGATAGAAAGTGCTACGGCATTACAGGACTCGGCTTATAAGTCTGTGGATTTTTTTTGTTTGGGACGGAATGTTTGGGTGCTGCGAATGTTCGTGTCTCCCCGCTATTCGCTACTATGGTGTTGGGCAGCCGCAAGGGCAGCCCCTACAAACACCATATTCGCTGCTATCGGGCGTAGGTGGCATGTTGGGTGCTTCGTTGTTTCGTATTTTTCTTGGTGGTATTCACAACTATTCGCAAATCCATGCTCTTGATTTTTCGGAAGGAATGCTCAATTATGCTCATAAAAAAAATGTCAAGTACTATGCATCCAATGTAAACATTATTTCAGAAGATGTATTGAAAAATCAATTGCCAAGCAATCATTTTGATGTACTTGTTTGCTCCTTTGGATTGAAGACATTTAATAATGAGCAACTGCATATTCTAGCCAAAGAAGTCAAAAGAATACTCAAACCCAATGGCCGTTTTTCATTTATTGAAATATCGCAACCAGCGAATACTCTCCTTAATGCTTTGTATGGATTTTATATAGGAAATCTCATACCTATTTTAGGAAAATTGCTTTTGGGAAATCCCGAACAATATAAAATGCTTTGGACCTATACCAAGAAATTCAAAAATGCACAAAAAGCTCAAAAAATATTTGAAGAAAAAGGTTTGGAAAGTAATTATCAATCCTATTTTTTTGGTTGTGCTACTGGGTTTACGGGAATCAAAAGCGCAGGATGAGCGGGTAGATGAAATTTACGACGCAGCCTAAAACATGCGTTGGTTAACCAGACCAAAATGTAGCCATGAACCAATGGCGTTGCAAAATAATTTAAAATTTAAAACTCAAAATTAGACGATTTTAAAATTCCTAGACCATTCGTGTTTTCTTTAATTGAGGTAAGATGGGGGGCATCAACTTAGCAGATTGCCCTCAGATACCCGCCATCAAGTCAGTAGCTCAATTAAATTAGACTTAACATTTTCTTTTTATACTTTTTTTTTCTAAATTAATGGAGTGAAGTAAGAGTATGTTTGAATTTGATGCTACATACTCTAAAGGTGTCTGTGTGTATGTTACTCTCCTAAATACGAATATAATATTTTATTCACATAAAAAGGACATATTTATGAAAACCTATAACACCTCGAACATCCGCAACATTGTGCTTTTGGGCCACTCTGGGAGTGGCAAGACGACTTTTGCCGAGTGTATGCTTTTTGAAGGCGGCACCATTAAGAGAAGGGGCACTGTTGAAGATGGCAATATCAGCTCGGATTACCACGATTTGGAGAAGGAAAGAAACAATTCGATATTTAGTACCTTGTTGTACACTCAATGGAAGGGGGATAAAATCAACATCATTGATACGCCTGGTTTTAACGATTTTGTAGGGGAAGTGATTTCTTCTCTTAGAGTGGCAGATACGGGTGTGATGTTGTTAAATGCACAAAATGGTGTTGAGGTTGGAACCGAAATTATCTGGGAATATACAGAGAAGTTTCAGACTCCGATGATTTTTGTGGTCAATCAATTGGATGCTGAAAAGGCTGATTTTACCAAGACGGTTGAGCAAGCTAAAAGCCGTTTTGGTAACAAACTAACCGTTGTACAATATCCGCTCAATCAGGGTGATGGTTTTGATACGATTGTCGATGTATTGAAAATGACAGTTTATAAGTTTCCGCCCGAAGGTGGCAAGCCAGAAAAACTGCCCATACCAGAATCTGAAATGGCAAAAGCCTCTCAATTGCACAATGATTTGGTCGAAGCCATAGCGGAGAATGATGAGGGCTTGATGGAAATTTATTTTGATCAAGGAACTTTGACAGAAGAAGAAATGACGCAAGGTCTACGGATTTCGATGGTGAAGCATGACATCTTCCCTATTTTCTGTTGTTCATCGGTACGCAATATGGGTAGTGGTCGTGTGATGGGCTTTTTGCATGACATTGCTCCTTCGGCTAAAGATGTTCCGCC
>JAHDIA010000760.1 GCA_020631035.1 Chitinophagales bacterium
CCCTAATATAGGATAGATAATAATTCTATTCTAAATAGAATTATATATACTTTTTTGTTTATCAAACTTTTTAAATTTACTAATTATGAGCAAATTAACTTTAACAAATTTGAATGAGTATTCAATTGATGAAGTAGTAACCAAAAATGTAATTGGCGGTTGGGGAAAAAGAAAAAGAAGAAGCAAGAAAAGCAGTGGCGGAGCTAGCAGCAGTGGTGGTGGACACCATTACAGTTCAGGAGCGAGCCAATCTTCTGCAGGTCACTACCATGCAGTTGCTTCAGTAAGCCAATCTTCTGCTGGAGGCAAAAAAAGCCACAAGAGCCATACCTCTTACAAAAGCTACAGCTGGTCTGCTTGGTGGTAAGCCAATTAAATATTACTACTCAGTAGTATAATTATTAGAAAAATAGGTAGAAACAAAATTTTGCTTCTACCTATTTTTTTATATTCTCCAAATCTTGAGATTTTTAATCTCCTTATCTACCACTTTCCTACATACAACAGCGTAATAGCTTTATCCAATCCTGCAAAAACAGCCCCATTGGCAGCCATCTTATCTATTGCAAAATTTTTCATATTTCTTTATATTTAAAATTTTTACTAACTTGAACAGACTCTAAAACCCTCTAAAGATACTAAACCAATGGCAAGTACCCTTTTTTATCTGATTATAGGCATCCTTATTTTTGAATTTCTATTCTCCAACTACCTATCTTGGCTCAATGCCAAAACTTGGGCAAGCGATGTGCCTTCAGAATTGCAAAATCTCTACGAGGTCGACAAATATCGCAAAGCACAAGAATATTCAAAAGCCAACAAAAAGATTGCGCTTGCTTCAGGTGTGTTGCGTTTTGTATTTATGTTAGGATTTTTGCTATTTGGTGGCTTTGCTTGGCTTGACAACTGGGTACACTCGATCACAACGAGTCCGATTCCAATGGCACTTTTGTTCTTCGGAATACTCACCCTTGCCAGCGAAATCATTGGCATGCCATTTTCACTTTACCGCACTTTTGTCATCGAAGAAAAATTTGGATTCAATAAAACCACCATAGGTACATTCATATCTGATAAAATAAAAGGCTATTTACTGACTATTTTATTAGGTGGAGGCTTCCTTGCTGCAATGGTCTATCTTTATCAAACTACAGGACAATGGTTTTGGCTCATTGCTTGGATAGCTGTAACCCTATTTTCTCTATTCATAACCTCTTTTTATACTTCCCTACTATTGCCATTGTTCAACAAATTGTCTCCTCTTGATACTGGAGAACTCCGTACAGCCATCGAAAATTATAGCCAAAAAGTAAATTTCCCCCTCAAAAACATATTCATAATGGATGCTTCCAAACGTTCTTCCAAAGCCAACGCCTTTTTTAGCGGATTGGGGAACACCAAAAGCATTGTCCTTTTCGATACTCTTGTCAACGAACATTCAACCGATGAACTCATTGCTGTACTGGCACATGAAGTAGGGCATTATAAACGCAAACACATTCTCAAAAATCAAATCATTTCCATTGCCAATACAGGCATTCTTTTTTTCATATTGGGCTGGGCACTTAACAATCCAAGCCTTTCCAATGCATTAGGAGCCGTTGAGCCTAGTTTTCATATGGGCATACTGGCATTCAGTTTACTGTATTCTCCCATCTCACTTATCATAGGTTTGTTTATGAATCAATTGTCTCGCAAATTTGAATACGAAGCCGATGCCTACGCCAAAGAAACTTCCGACGGTCTTGCTCTTGCCAACTGCCTCAAAAAAATGTCGGTCAACCACTTGGCAAATTTACAACCACATCCCGCTTACGTCTTTGTATACTATTCACATCCACCCTTACTAAGTAGACTCAAAGCCCTAGGACTAGGAATACATTGATAATGATGGCATCAATTTTAAAGTTTATAAGATGATTTAGAGTCTAAAACGCCCCGCTAATTCATAATTTTAAAGATTAAATTTAGAGCCTAAAACGCTCCACTAATTCATAATTTATAACTTACAATTCACAATTTTTTGTAGTACGGAACGCCCAATCTTTCAAACGAAGGTGTCTCCTCGCTATCCACTTTTACTCCTCGCTTGAGTTGGGTTATTTACTCTAGGGCAGTTTTATAACAAAACTTAGCCAGTAAGGAGGCTGAGCTTGCCGAAGCCCCGCTGTGGGGTAACCGCTACTATCGAGCGTAGAATCGCAAAGTATACACCTTCGTCTAAAGGTTTCTTTTTTAGTATTTCAATTACCTTCTATACTCTTCTATATACTCTGTATCTTTTCCAACTACATAAGTACCAGCAATCATATCGTGCAAAGCTTGCTGTTTAGGGGTAAAAGCTGCCATAATGTAGCCAATCAATAAAATAAAACCAGAGATCATTCGACCAATATAGCGCAAGAAGGCTTTAAATGGAGATATTTTCCCGCCATCTTTTCCAACAACCTTAATATTCATCGCAATTTTACCAACAGTAGCTTGACGATCAGACGACTCCATAAAAGTATAATACAACAAAGCGAGCAAACTACTAGGAGCATAAGCCATATACAACGGACCCAAATTACCTGTTTCCAGTGCTTGAGTAATGGCTTGAGGATTGGTGCCTCCCAAAAGGGTCGTTACCAAACCACCCACAACAGATAGAATCAATCCGTCAATCAAAAAAGCCAATAAACGTTTACCAAAAGAAGCATACATAGTTTTTGTGTTTTGTTTCCAATAAATTTATTAAAAAAACCATAAAAAATAGAAAATGCTTTCTGAAATATAGAATGAATTTTCAGAATATAGACCAAATAGTGGTTTTTTATCTGTTTAAGTTGTTGATTATCAATGCTTTTTTATTTCTGGCACAGTGTTCTCATATATATAGGCAAATGACAATAACAAACAATTAAGGTTCTTTGACATAAAGTGTGGTGAATGTGACAAGCAAAAAATGTAGGGAGCCACCGTGGAACGGCGCAGCGACTGAAGCCTTTGC
>JAHDIA010000761.1 GCA_020631035.1 Chitinophagales bacterium
CCTGTTGGGGCTTATTATAGTGGTGCTGTGAGCGTCTATATTGAAGATACATATGTTCGGGCAGTAAAAGGCGGAACAGGTTATGCAAAGGCGGCAGGCAACTATGCTGCCACCTTATATCCTGCTAGTCTTGTTAAGAAAAAAGGCTTTGACCAAATATTATGGACTGATGCTGAAGAGCACAAATATGTTCAAGAAATTGGTACAATGAATGTCTTCTTTATCATAGATGGTGTGGCTGTTACCCCTGATTTGAACGATTGTATTTTGCCTGGTACTACCCGTCAAACCCTTATCCAGTTGTTCAAAGACGAAGGCATAAAAGTTGAAGAACGTCCTATTACAGTAGATGAATTGTTTGAAGCACATGACAAAGGCATTTTAGAAGATTGCTTTGGTGTTGGAACAGCAGCCGTCATCAGTCCTATTTCTAAATTGGGCACCAAAGACAAAACCATAGAATTACCTGCTTTGGAAACGAGAAAAACTTCTCAGGCAATGAAAACCAAAATGATTCAATTGAAAAGAGGTTTGCTTGAGGACAAATACAATTGGTTGGTAAGGGTGTAATGTCTCTTTACAATTTATAAATGAAAAACATAGAATTTACCTCCGATTTTGAGCTGGCATTGCAATTGATGAATGAGAGCAAACAAATGCTCTTTATAACAGGCAAGGCTGGAACTGGTAAATCTACACTTTTAAAATATTTTAAAAAAAAGACAGCCAAAGAGGCTGTTTATCTTGCACCGACTGGTTTGGCGGCTGTGAATATCGGCGGTCAAACCATTCATTCTTTTTTTAAATTCCCCCCCCGCCCCTTCGATTTTTACGAAATCAAAAAGCCTCGTACCCCCAAACTCTTTCAAAAATTGGAAAGCATCGTTATAGATGAAGTTTCAATGTTAAGGGCTGATTTGCTTGATGCTATTGACTATTTTTTGAGAAAATACGGTCCTGATTTCACCCTACCCTTTGGCGGTATCCAAATGATTTTTATTGGTGATTTGTTTCAATTGCCTCCTGTGGTCAGACGAGAACAATGGGAAGTTTTGTCTTTGCGTGGTTATAAAACTCCCTATTTTTTTTCGGCGCATTGTATGCAAGAATTTGACTTAACACACATTGAATTGACAAAAGTATTTAGGCAAAAGGAAGCTGCTTTTTTATCCCTGCTCAATCAAATTCGAGACAAGAGCATTGATCGTGAAGGTTTGGAAACCATCAATGCCTGTACTAAAAAATCAATCAGTCATTTTCAGGGAGAAGCCTACATTCATTTGTGTACGACCAATGCCATTACCAAGCAAATCAATCAAAAGAAACTTAAAGATATAAATGCCAACCTCTATACCTTTCAAGGGAAAATTGAAGGGGATTTTGATGAGCGCAATTTGCCCTGTGATTTTATGTTGAGTTTGAAAGAAGGAGCGCAGGTTATGTTTTGTCGAAACGATTCTGACGGTCGCTGGGTCAATGGAACCATTGGCAAAATCAAACATTTGGATTTAGATAAAATAGAAGTTGAAATCAAAAAAGAAGGTTTGTCATTTACCTATGAAATCAAACAAGAAAGTTGGGAATTGTTCAACTTTGTTTACAATGCCAAAGAAAGCAAAATAGAACACAAAGTCATTGGTAGTTTTAAGCAATATCCCTTGAAGTTGGCTTGGGCGATTACCATTCACAAAAGTCAAGGAATGACCTTTAAGAGGGTGGTGATTGATTTTGGTCGTAGGGCCTTCTCGCCTGGGCAAGTATATGTGGCATTGAGCCGTTGTGTGAGTTTAGATGGTATAGTTTTAACCCGCCCAATTCGCCCCCAAGACATCATCTTAGATGGAAAAATTGTGGAGTATGCCAGTCAGCATGATATATTGTAAAGGTACTAAAAACGAAGCTATGAAAGACCACACAAAATACCCTACGCCCGATAGAAATGGAAAGCCCTGTGTAGGGGCGAATAATGATTCGCCCACAGGCTTGGAATGGATAGCGGGGAGACACTATGCAAACGCAGCCCCCAACGTTCCGTCCCAATCCTTTTAAATAATTTTCCGCTTATATTTTGTTTTTCTAGTAGAAAAATCTTATATTTAAAAATCACAATATTAATCTAGTTATGGAGAAAACGAATATGGAAAACACCAACAACTAACTTGACTCCTTACCAAAAACTAAACAGATGACAATCAATTCTGAAGTTGATGCATTGCTTTATCTTTTAGAGGATCCCGACAAAATGGTCTACAATCAAGTAGTGCGTAAATTGATTTCTTATGGTCCAGATGTGGTTCCTGAATTGGAAAGTTTATTGGAAACTAGCAATGATTCTCTTGTCATCGAAAGGGTTGAACGGATTCATCATCGAATCCATTTTAAAAGCATCTCACAAAAATTAGATTATTGGGCAACACACGAAAGTCAAAAACTACTTAAAGGCATTTCGTTGTTGTGCTTACTCAAATATCCAATGCTTGATTTTGAGGAGCTGGAATTTTCTGTTCTCAATGTCAAACAAGATATTTCCTTCGCCATTGAAGGCAATTTAGACCCCGCCCAAATTGTCAAAAAAATGAATCGGATTGTTTTTGAGGATTATGGTTTTAGACCTGTTAACAAAGAAGGCATAGACGATAAATATTATTATTTGAATAAATTATTTGCCAATAAAAAAGGAGAGGTGATCAACTTGGCTATGTTGTATGCGGTAGTAGCTTCCGAGCTGGACTTGCCTATTTATATGGTTGAGGTTCCTAACCATAAATGTTTGTTTGGCTTTTTCAAAAAATACTACAAGCGTTCGGACAATGAACTAAGTTTGCTGATGCACAATGAGGTTACCAAAGATTGTTCATTTTACATTGATCTGGCGAGAAAAGGTAATTTATTGACCCAAGAAGATGTTAAGCGTCGCTTCTTTAAAAACAAAGGGCTAAGCTGGGACATTCATTCGCTTCGTCCATTGAATAATATTGAAAC
>JAHDIA010000762.1 GCA_020631035.1 Chitinophagales bacterium
TATAGAACAAAAATCTACTACCCAAAATACATATTTACTTATTTTACACAGTACTGAGCAAATTTGCTTTGACAGTATATAATTAGAGATAAAATAAAATGCGCTGTTAGACTTAGGTCCAACAGCGCATTGTTATCTAGTGTTAGTTAGTGTCAGGCAGTATACGTCAATCTTTCAATTATCTGTTTGGTTTTTATCTTCTTAAACCTGCTTTAGCTGAAGTAGCTACAGAAGCCGTTTTCTTTTTTGAATCATAGTGAACTTCAAGGTTTTTGCCATTTTCAAGTATGCTGACAAAAAAGTCAAACATTTCAAATGAATAAGCTAAATTATATACCTTGGCCTTGTTTTCCTCAATCACTAAATCAGAAGCCATTTTTTTCACCATATTCATATCTTTGAAAAAGTTGAGCTTGGCAACCTTTCCACCTTTGTCATTGTACAAGTTTATTTGAGCAGATGGCATCAGCGCATTTTCATTTCCGCCTGCACTCAAAATATAATCATACATCTTACTCTTGGTAATAGTAACACCATTACTACCAGTTTTACTTGTGTTACTTGTATTGCCCTTAGCCTTAGGAGAAGAGGACAGGCTTTTGGTATTGGTGGTACGGCTGGTTTTTAAGCTAGGTTTGTTTGTATTGGTATTTAGTTTCTTGGGAGAATTAGCCATTGTTCTTTGAGCTGAAAGCTCTGTTTGTAAGCAAAAAGCAATTAATACCAATGAAATATAAAAAGCAATCTTTTTCATTTTATTTTGTTCTGTTTAGGTTAAAAGATCATCATAAAGGTATGAATTTTTCATTTATTTGATGGATAAAGCCCAATATTTCCACCTTTCCTGTTTCATTTACAGAGGAACT
The DNA here is from genome assembly GCA_020631035.1 of Chitinophagales bacterium. Taxonomy (GTDB): domain Bacteria; phylum Bacteroidota; class Bacteroidia; order Chitinophagales; family UBA2359; genus JAHDGP01. The sequence goes on from JAHDIA010000762.1 coordinate 867, forward strand.
GACAAAATCTTGGGGCAAACCATCCCAAGTTTCCAACATCTTGTTTTTAAAAACCTCAATGTTTTCTTCAAGGATTGCAGGCTTGTTCTTGTCAGCCTTGGTAAAAATAAGGGTAAAGGGAATGCGCAACTCACCCATCCAATTGGCAAATTCCAAATCAATTTTTTGTGGGGGAATCCTAGAGTCAATTAGCAAAAATACACATTGTAAATTGCGCCTTTTGCTCAAATAATCTCGAATGAACCGCTCCCACTTTTTACGTGAAGTCTTAGAGACTCTGGCATAGCCATAACCAGGTAAATCTACCAAATACCAATTATCATTAATGAGAAAGTGGTTGATTAGCTGTGTCTTACCAGGAGTATTCGATACCCGCGCCAACTTTTTTCGATGGGTCAGCATATTTATCAAAGAGGATTTTCCTACATTTGACCGCCCAATAAAAGCATATTCTGGCAAATCGGGAGCAGGACAATCATTTACATTGGTAAAACTGCCCACAAATTTTGCTGAATGTACAATCATTTTGTTATGTGTTGATTTTTCCTTAAAATTATACCTTGATTCAAAATACAAATTAATTCAGTTATGAAATTCTGCTCAAAAGTAATGGTTTTATTGTTTTGTTTGTGTGTTTTTGCTGCATCTTGTGCTACAGAAACTGCTGGTGGAGGTCAACAAATACAACAACAAGGCGTAGCGCAAACAACTGCTCAAGCGGGGCAACAGTCCGATAAAGCAGCACAACCTGGAGCTACTACAGAGCGCATTCCTCGAAAACACCTTCCCAAAGAGGTCGGATGGGTCAATGATTTTGCCGATTTGTTAAATGAGCAACAAGAAAAACAACTCTTTGACAAAATTGCAGCATATGAAGAAGCAACAAGCAATGAAATTGCAGTGGTGACCCTAGAAACCATAGAACCTTATCAAGATTTGACCACTTACTGCAAAGATTTGGGCAATTTCTGGGGCGTAGGCAAAAAAGATGTAGACAATGGTGTTTTGCTCGTTGTTTTGCCCAAACAAAGACAAATGCACATTCTCCCAGGTTTGGGGCTAAGAGAAACCTTGACCACTGCCGAATGTCAACAAATCATTGACGAGCAAATTGCCCCAAAGTTCAAAGACCAACAATATTTTGAGGGCATTGGTGCTGGGGTCGAAGCCATTCAGGCTGGATTAAAAGCGTTCAAGGCAAAAGCAAAAGGCAATGGCTAATCTGTTATAAATCCAATAAAATACCTGCTGTTATTTTAGGCAAATCATTGTCAAAGGCCAATTCGCCAAATTCAAAATCACTCTTAAACAAATTTGATAGGCGGTATTTGCCATAAAATGTAAGATTGCGAATGTTCATACGCAATACACCACCATAATGCCATCTTCTCAAATAATCTGGCCCCTTGTGAAGGGTAACAGAAGTTCTGGCAAAAGGCCATTGTTCCATTTCCTCATCACTTGGTTTGACTTTCACTTTGTGACGGGTCGCAAAATACCATTCGCCAAATATGCCCAAATCTACATCAATGCCTTGTCTTCTCTCAAAGCGACGATCAAAACGCAAGCGTACAAAGAAATCCAATCCCAAAGCATGGGTCGAAATTTTTTCTTTATCAAACAAAGTAGAGCTAGGAAAAACCTTTGTTTCGTTTTGTTCCAATCGGTAATCTTGAAAGCGGTAGTAATTGCTAATGCCCAATGAAAGCCACTGTGTATTGCCCATCTTGAAAAGATTGCGTCCACCCCATATAAAATCACTTGATGGACCCAACATCACATCGGCTCCTGTAAAATCATTGGGACCCAATACAAATCCAAATCCAATAAAACTGGTACTGGTCGATTTTTTGTTAGGATCTGTTTGTTGCAAGCGTTCTTGGAATCGTTTAGAGGGTTCTTTTTCTTCTTGGGCAAAAAGCGAAAGTCCACAAAATAACAAGCCGAATAAGAGAGATAAAGTTTTCATTTTGAAAGGTTTAGTGTTATTTGTCAATGAGGGGCTGTTGGGTATTGGTATTATCCTTATGCAAAACAACAAAAAAGCATTCAAAGTTTTTCTTTTTGGGAGTAATAAAACATATATGAAAAGTATTTTTGTTTTTTAG
>JAHDIA010000763.1 GCA_020631035.1 Chitinophagales bacterium
GTCTATATAGATTTGGTCGTTGTTGGCACTGGCATCGCATTGGATTCTAAACTGTGCATTGCTGCTAAAGTTGTAGTCTGCACTAGAAAGTGGTAGACTAATGTTGTATACACTGCCATTATTGAAGTCGCTTCCTCTAACAAAGGTTGCAATGGTTTGCCAGCCACTACCGTCATTGTAATGTACCCAAAAGTCTTCGTTGTTTTCCATACTATTGGCATAGAAAGAAAAATCGAATGTAAGACTTGCATAAGCACTCAAATCAAAGCTTGGAGAAGTCATTGCAGAACGTGTACCAGAATTGTCACGTATGCGGATAGAATAGCTGCCTTCTGGTGAATTGCCTCCACTGTAACGAGCACAATCAGCTCCTCCGTCGCTCCAGCCGTCCCAGCCTGTTTCAAAGTATCCTTCGTGGAGTACTACTGAAGAAGGCGGTGGAGCAGGTGTATCGGTTGTAATGTTGACACTATTGCTTGTACTTGACTCATTGCCTGCTGCGTCGAGTGCTGTAACATAGAAGATATAAGTTGTTCCAGCACTCAATCCATTTATGGTACTACTGGTACTGCCTACTGTTCCAATATTGACGCCATCTTGATAAATCGTATAAGCAGTCACGCCTACATTGTCGCTTGAGGCAGTCCAGTTGAGTGTCGTACTGTTTTCGCTTGTATTGCTGGCTGCTAGGCTGCTAGGTGTACTAGGCGGCGTAGTATCTGCTGGCGGCGGATTGCCACCTCCACCACTGCAATCTCCCCAAATGAGAGCGACGTATTCGGGATGGTCAATGAAGGGATTGCGGTTGCCTTGAATGCCGTAAATGGCTTCATTTCGGTTTATTTCATTTTGATCTACAGGATCTGAATTGTGCCAAGCAATCAACATATCAATCATCCAAGGTTCAAATACAAGATAGCTACTGCCATCGAGTACTGCATCGGATTCTACATTATAATTTTCCCAAGAACTGATGACATCTTCGTAGCGGGTTGCCATATAAAAATAGCCTCTTGCCAAATCGCCTTTGTAAGCATCAATTGGCTCAAATACTTTGCCTGTATATCCTGGAATGCTATTAGAAGAAGTACCTACACGCCCACCATTGTTGAAGATATGGGTTTCGGTTCCTGCTTGTACTTCACCATAAGGATTGTTGTTGCGGACGCCATTGATCCAACCATCAACAGGAATTACTGTAAAGATGTCGGTGTATTGTGGTACAGAAGTACTGCCACCCCACCAAGATTTGGGGAAGGTATGCTCTCTGTTGTAGCAATTACCTTCCATTTGATAGGTTCCACATTGCTCTATTACAAAAGTAAATTCGTTCTCCGCACCATTGGGATTGTCTGAATAACGGTCCCATACAATGACTTCGTCCCCAGCGTCATTCAAAATATCATCGGTCATTTGATAGTGTGTCCAAAGACTAGAATAACTCACCACAGTATGTCCATTGATAAGGTTGTGAAGGGCAGTTTTGAGATCAGCACAAGTTTCGTTTCCTATGGAAGTATAGTAATTGCTATTGCCACTTTGTTGGGTACTGGCACTGCCTGTAAGTGGGCCGCTTTGACGGTAATCTGGTCCTCCAGAACAGTTGTCATTGGCTGCATAAATAAAGTAGTAGTATTGGGTATTGCTATTCAATCCTAAAGAATTGATAGAAGTAATGTTTTCAAATTGTAGTACTTCACCATTGCCAATAAAATTGCCTGCATTGTAAATAACCCCATCTACAGGGCTAGCTCCCAAACTTGAATTGGTACTTTGTACAACCAAATATTTATCGGCATCGCTTGCTGTAAAACTGGCTTGAATGGAGTTGGAGGTAATGGTTCCAAAACTTAGGTTGCTGGCTTGTGAGCTTGGTTCAGAACAGACTGTTGTATTGCTACTTGGGGTAATGAGAATATCGTCCAAGGCAATCTCGTCTCGACTGCCACTTCCACCAGCGTCATTGCCTGACCACTTTAGATAGAAGTCGGCTCCTGGGCTTAACGATAAATTGCTCAAAGCAATATACCTTGTAACAGCAACCCAAGCAGTACCGCTTGCACTTTGGGTAGAAACATAATTGCTTGAGCTTACATCTGTATAGGAAGTGTTGTTAAAAGAATAAGAAAAATTCAAGGAAGATGCTCTGCTTTGGTCGTTGCGAACATAGATGGTATAATCTATGGTCATATCATTAACGACTGAGCTAGAATTGTTGACTATTTTGAGGGCAATGCTTCCTGGGGTAAAATCGCTTCCTGTGGGTTGGATGCCCAAAGCTTGACTGCCTCCTACATTGAAAGCATAGATTCCGCCTGTGGAGACACCTCCAGAGCTTGATCCTCTGGCGTGGTCGCCACTGGTATTATTCGTACCAAAGCTTTTGCTTCCATCGCTCAAGCCTGTGGTTGCCCAAGCGTCGCTGTCCAATTGTCCATTGGCTGGACTGTTGGTAAAACCTGATCCAGCAAATGCTCCTGCATTGACACTAGAAACTGTCTGATCAAAATTGATTAAATAATTAGAAGTGCCATCTTGTAAAGACAATTGCCCAAAGGTCTGGGCATAACAGAAAAATAGGAGTAGGTTTAAAGTAAAAAGTTTACATTTCATAAAATAAATAAGTTAGGTGTAATAAATTTTTATCACAATATAGTTTATTGAAAAGAGACTTTTGCTGTTGGGTCAAGAAGCATTCTCTTTATATACATAGCGCAATTACTTATAAGGAAGTAGCAAATATAACCCAAATAAAATACGAATTTGTGGGTGTAAATGTTTCAACATCACAAATATATTTAAAAATGCACCACATTATATATATCACACTATCAAATAGATATGCAAAATTTCAAAAGAACATTAGCAATCGAAGAAGTATAATGATCTGAATGTGACAGCTTATTGGAATGGAACAAATGCGACGAAGAACAAAATGAAATAAGATACGCCTGATAGTAGAGGTTAGCTTGG
>JAHDIA010000764.1 GCA_020631035.1 Chitinophagales bacterium
CATCTCTTTTTTCGCATTCTTCCAAAGGTGTATCGACCAAAACCATCATCACATTTTCCTGCCCGACGATGTCCAAAATTTGCTTTCTGATTTCGTTGGTGGGCGATACAAACGAATTGATACAAACCACCCCACATTCAAAAAACAATTTCGATACTTCTGCAATGCGTCGGATGTTTTCACGACGGTCCTCAGCAGCAAAGGTCAAATTGTTGCTGATACCTGTACGAATGTTGTCGCCATCGAGTAACTTGGTCAAATGGCCTGATTCGTGCAATTTGCGCTCTACCACTTTGGCGATGGTCGTTTTACCACTTCCTGACAAGCCCGTCATCCACACCACCTTGGCGTTTTGCTTCAACAAACCCTCTTTGTCGGAACGCTGCAATAATTGGTCAAATACTGGAAAAATATTGTTATCCTTACTCATAAGATGTATTTTCTAAACAATTGATTTTTTAATTTCTTGAACGGAACGGATGGGCTTCGTTTGCATCGTCTGTCCCCGCTTTCCGTTTCTATGGCGGTATGGGAAATATTTCGATTCACTGCCACGCCAGTACAGACGTTGCATGCAACGTCTCTACGAACCACATAAATACTGCTACGAACACATACCGCCATATCCACTGCAATCGGGCGTAGGCATCGCAACTTTACCTTCTTCGTCGGCTCTTTCGTCCATCCGCTTCACGCCATGCAAAAATTATGAATTGTAAATTGTGTTCAACAAAATTACAACAGATACCGACCAATTCCACGCCTTTTTTCCTTTTTCGCCTATGCAATGCTTATATTTGTTTGTTTTTCATACATTTTAGACCATTTCAACAATCGGATTTTATGAAAAGAAGCATTACACTCTTAATCCTGTTCTTTAGTTGTGTTTTACCAGCAATGTCACAAGAATCGGATACCATCATTGTTCAGACATTTACCTATGATTCAACCAGTCGTAGGGCGATGTTCCAATTTCCTGACAATCCCAACCAACGCTACGAAAAAATATTGATGGAATATTCCATGCGTTGCCACGACTTAGCAGTGGGCAACGGAGCCGTAGGCTGTAGAGAATGGGACTACCATTGCAATACTGTTTTAACCGACCCTAGTACACAGGATTCGTTGCGTTCGACCCATCCTTCGGTAACAGTAAGTAATTACGAAGGAGAAAGCTTTGATTATACCACACAGCCAACTTACAGTTATGAACAAGTTATACAAAGTTCAGCGAGTATCAGTAGTATCACCGATGAAAAGGTGGTTGTATCGGACGAAGGAGCTTCGGAAGCTGTCTCGGAAGTATTTGCCACCAATAACAAAGTAGGAAAGGCGCAGTTTTTGTACAAAGCCGCAGAATTAACAGATTTGGGCTTGGAAGCAGGAGCCATTCACGCACTTGACCTCAATGTAAGCGAATTGGGTGGTGCCATAGATTTTCTGCGCATCAAAATGAAACATACAGCGCAAGAAGCACTTGACGCAGCAGCACCTGAACTAACAGATTTTAAAGAAGTTTACTTTCTAAATACCAGCATTGAAGAAACAGGCAATCAAAGATTGATCTTTTATGATGCTTTTAATTGGAATGGCAACTCCAATATTTTGGTAGAGTTTAGTTTTAGCAATGTAGGAGAAGGCGAATCCTATGCCATCGAAGGAGCAGTGCAAAGTTTTGAGGCTGGTTTGGTGAGCAATCACACAGACAATGGTGTGCGTTTTACAGGCAACCAAAGACTCAATGTAGCTCCTGATGCTTTTGCAGATGTTTCGGAGGCCATTTCAGTTTGTTTCTGGAACTATGGTTTTAGCGAAGAATTGCCTACGCAATCTTGTGTATTTGAAGGAGCCGATCATGACAATAGAAGACAAGCCAATGCTCACCTTCCTTGGGAAAATGACAGAATCTATTGGGATTGTGGCAATGACGGAACAGGTTATGACCGTATTGAAACGGCTGTAGGACCTAACGACTATGCCGACGAATGGATTCATTGGGCATTTATCAAGGACGCTGCTACAGGTGTGATGCGGATTTACCGAAATGGTGAAAACTGGTTGCAAGGCAACAACAAAACGAATGCCATTACCATTGATCGTTTTACAGTGGGTTCTGCTACAACTTACAATGCTTGGCACAAGGGAATCATAGATGATATGAGTGTATGGAATAAGGCACTTGATCAAGAAACCATTAGAGCTTGGATGAACAAAGGTATAGATGATTCACATCCCGATTATGACAATTTAATTGCCTACTTCCCATTTGACGAAACGGAAGGTTTGGTCGTTAATGAAGCTTCACCCAACAATGCTGAATCTGTTTTTGATGGTGTGCCTGGGTGGATACCTTTTAGAGGAAACGATTTGTTAAAGGGATTCAGTACTTTGAATACAAGACCCAATTTGGGATTTGTACAAGGCAATGCCATCATTGATGTAGATGAAGTTAGTATTTTGGATTCAATGCTTAATATCCCACACCGAGTCATTGAATATACTGTTGAAGACAACCAACTAATGGGAGTGGATACGATGTATGTATGGGAAGCAGGAACCATTAGCATTTACAATGATGCAGGTTTCTTGATTGGTACAAGAGAAATTCCTATAGAAGGAACAGTGACTGCTGAAGAATTGACTTACTATAATTTTACTCCTAGTCGTTATGAATTGGTTTCATTTATTACACCTTATGGGAATGGCTTAGACCTTGGACCAGATGGAAAAAGATGGACCTTGGATGTTACCGATTTTGCTCCTGTGCTTCATGGAGAAAAGGAATTGTCTATTGAAGGGGTAGGAAACAATCAAGAAGAAATGGAAATCAAATTTACATTTATCAAAGGGATTCCGCCTAGAGATGTATTGTCTATTCAAAACATTTGGCCGATTCAAAGAGCGAATAGTATTTGGTATGGCTTTGGTTATCCCGCCCTTGTTGAAGATAGATTTTTTGAACCTAG
>JAHDIA010000765.1 GCA_020631035.1 Chitinophagales bacterium
GATAGTAGCGTATACCCCGCAGTAAGGGCGAATGCAATTCGCCCAATACAAGGAGTAGTAGCGAATAGCGGGGACACCACATGCAAACGAAGCCCCCAACATTCCGTCCAAATCTTTTAAACAAAAAAATCCCCCATATCGCTACCTGAGCCTGTCGAAGGCGAGCGATATGGGGGATTTTAAAAATTTTAATCTTTACTTCTTCGCCTCGTCCTTAAACTTATCAAAACGAGACTCTTCCTTCACAGGAGGATACACATTGTTACTTGTATCCGTATCCGCTGTTTCCAACATGGGGTCCAAAGTGATTTGCTTCACCTTTTTGTCAAACATAAACAATTTACCCACCTTATTAGAGGTCATTTTCCAAAGCTCGGCAGGAATGCGCTTGGTTTCCTTGGTGCCATCCTCAAACTCAAACTCCAAAATCACAGGCATTGGAATACCCCCTACATTCTCCAAAGCAACTTGGTAGTAATTGTAATCTTTTTCAATGATTGCCTGATCTTTTTCAGACATATTAGAGATGTATTGCGCCATTTTGTTTTTGTCAATCAATACATACTCAAAATAGTCGCCACCCACTTGTACTTCCTCTTCTTTAGGAGGTTCAGGTTTTGCCTCTTCTTTTTTCTTCTTCTTACGTTTTTTCTCTTTCTTCGTCAAAGCTGGTTCCTCTTTAGGTTGCACTTCTTCCTCTTCCTCAACACTTGCCTCACCAAATTTCAACAAACGAACGTGGTCAATAGCAATGTCAACGTTCTCATTGGTATAGAACCAAGAACGCCAGAACCAATCCAAATCCGTTCCCGAAGCATCCTCCATCGTACGGAAAAAGTCGGCAGGAGTCGGGTGCTTAAACATCCAACGTTGTGAATATTCTTTAAACGCATAATCGAACAATTCAGGCCCCATAACCGTCTCTCTCAAAATATTAAGCGCAGTCGCAGGCTTAGCATAAGCATTGCTACCAAACTGGAAAATAGACTCCGAATTGGTCATAATTGGACTGATAAAACTCTTATCGCCTTTCATATAATCCACAATATTGGCAGCAGGACCACGACGAGAAGGATAAGTACCATCCTCTTGAACATCATTAGGGAAGTTCTCGGCAAATTCTACCTCTGTCAAATACTGACAAAATGTATTCAAACCTTCGTCCATCCAGGTCCACTGACGCTCATCCGAATTGACAATCATCGGAAAGTAATTGTGGCCAATTTCGTGAATGATTACACTAATCATTCCATACTTGGTACGGTCATCATAACTGCCATCTTCTTCACAGCGACCATAATTGAAACAAATCATTGGATACTCCATCCCAATATTTGCTGCATTGATAGACTGAGCAACAGGATAAGGATAGTCAAAAGTATGCTTTGAAAAAGTCTCTAGCGTTTGTACCACAGCCTTGGTCGAATATTGTTCCCACAAAGGATTGCCCTCTTTCGGATAAAACGACATCGCCATTACAGTACGGTCGCCAAACTTCACGCCTTGTGCATCCCAAATGAATTTTCTAGAAGACGCAAAACCGAAATCACGCACATTTTCAGCTTTAAACTTCCAAGTTTTGGTTTCCTTAGAACGACTTTTTTCTCTTTCAATCGCCTCATCTTGATTGGCAATAATGATAGGCTTATCTGCTGTCTTTGCCTCATTCAATTTGCTTATTTGCTCAGCCGTCAAAATAGAACTCGCATTTTGCAACTCACCTGTAGCCGAAACCAAATGGTCAGCAGGAGCCGTAATATTTACTTCATAATCACCAAAGGGTAGGGCAAACTCCCCACGTCCCAAAAACTGCTTGTTTTGCCAACCTTCTACATCATTGTAGACACACATACGTGGGAAAAACTGAGCAATGGTGTACAAATAATTGTCATCTTTTTCAAAATACTCATAACCCGAACGCCCACCAATTTCCATACGGTCATTGATGTTGTACCACCACTTGATTTTGAAGCTAAACTTATCACCTTTTTTCATTGGACGAGGCAATTCTACACGCATCATTGTCTCATTGACAGTGTGTGGCAAGTCTTTTCCATCAGTACCTTTTACATAATCCAATTTAAAACCACCATCAAAATCAAAATGTACATCGCTAAACTCATTAAAGGTAACCCTCAAAGGACGACGTGTACCTTTTGCAACATTACCTGCCGCATCTTTGGCTCTCATATTCTGATCCAACTGAACCCACAAATACTTCAATTCATCAGGTGAATTGTTGTGGTAAGTAATGGTTTCCTCACCATAGAGACGCTGTTTCTCATCATCCAAGGTGATGTCCATTTTATAATCTGCCTGTTGTTGCCAATACTCATGACCAGGCGCACCCGATGCTGTACGATAAACATTGGGTGTCGGCAGTTCTTCATGCAACTGCTTAAATTTGTTGTTGTTGTATTGACCCACCAGAGCAATTTGCCCCCCCAGTAGCAACAATACCAATAATTTAATGTTCTTCAAATACATATAGATTAATTTGACTTTATCATTTTTTTGAACGGAACGCTCATTTTTCAAACCTTCGTCCCTCCCCGCTATCCGCTTCTATGGCGGCATTTCCCTATTTATTTGGGGGGATGGTACAGACGTTGCATGCAAGGTCTCTACGTCATGCACTGGCGCACCGCCATATCCACTACTATCGGGCGTAAACATCGCATCTTCACACCTTCGTCGCATCTTTACCTCCATCCGCTTCACGCCAATTTGAATTTAGAATGACGAGTTACGAATTTAGAATAGTTTAGCATTTCCTGTTTTATTCGTAATTCTACACTCTTAATACACTGTAAATTAAATAAATTGATGTTTTTGGGCAATGAATTTTTGTTCTATACAAAGAACGCACGGAGCCTGGTAGCCATAGCTACCATAGGCGAGTACGAGATGCAGTATAGGACGAAAAGGCATAGTCAAAATATTA
>JAHDIA010000023.1 GCA_020631035.1 Chitinophagales bacterium
CATCGTCAGTCGTTGCAGCGGCATTGTAGTTACAGGCGGTGGGATCTATACAGCCACCACAACTATCGTAATCACATAAACTTGGATCATCACAATTTGCCATTGCATCATAGTTACAAGCAGCAGCGTCCAGACAACCCACTAGAGTTGCTTCTATTAATTCACAAGCACAAGTCAGAGTATCCCAAGCATAAATACCACCATCGGTACAGGCATCTAAATCACAGGCAGTCTCAAAGATACAAGAACCATCATCGCTTCCTGCATTGGGATTATAGTTACAGGCAGTTGGATCAATACAACCTTCTGGGGCACAGGCATAACCAACACCCACCATCATATCCATAACACAATCTGTTCCATCATCATCGTATACCAAGGTAAAAGTATGTACTCCTGTATCTCCAGGCATAGCAGTATAATCTGCTGGTGTAAAACTTAAATTGCTACAAGCCGCATCCACACTCAAAGAAACAGTACAGGTGTTTTCGCCTACCAATGTCACATAATCATTGACCAATTCGCTTGGGTCTGGATAGACTGTCACACTGATGTTTTCATTACCCATTCCTGGAATGGCTGCATCTGTTTGTTCACAAATAGCAGTCACCTCAAAAGTATAAAGAATAGGATCACAGCTACCCAAGTTTTCCAATATCACTGCTGTAGGATCAGCAATGGTATCCAATCCGTTGTCTCCAACCCAAATGTAGTTTACTGGACTTGAGCTAGGGTCTGCCTCTACTGTTGCATCAAGGGCAATACTTGCTCCATGACAAACCGCATCTTCATCAACAGATGCGTCTGGATTTGTTGGACACACTGCAACACATTCAAAAGGCAAGTCTATTGTAAGGGCTGCGGCATCAATACAATCTAAATTGGTATTGTTTCCGTAATCATAAGTCAAAATATAAGTATGTGTACCTGTTCCATCTCCTGGCATTGCAGTTTGTGTAGGCATATCTACTGTCAACAAACCATTGCAATCATCAGAAATGGTGACAGAAGTTTCACAGGTATTTTCTCCTGCTGTAGTGACAAAGGCAGCTATGTCATCAGGATAAACAGTAATGGTAATGGATTCATTTCCAATCTCGCTTCCATCTGCTTCACAAAGTGCCTCTAAATTATAAGTATATTCTACGGGTACACATTCTGTATGACTGTGTGTAACCGAAATGTTTTTTTCGTCTGATGTAAATCCGTCTGGACCAGTCCAGTTGTATTGTACAACTCCTTCGCCCTCCACACTTGAAATGATGGTGACATTGTCTCCTGAACAATAGGCAGAATCCATATCTGCTGTAAAAATATTGAGGTTGGATGGACACGCAAAACAGGTATAGCCAACTGTAGTAGTAACAGTATCACATATACTATTTTCTAAAGAAGGAGGTAAATCCGTTCTTTGAATGGTAAAGGTGACACTACCTGGTTCACTAATGTCCGTATAGTCTGGGCTTCCTCCGTTTCCATCTAGGCTATTGACCATTTCAAATCCTGGTGCATCTGAGCAGTCCCATTTTACCACATTGGGACCACATCCATCTATGTCTGCGATCTGAATACTTGGTCCAAGACTACTGATGTCTGGATAAGCAATCAAGCTAAGATTACCCGCAGGAATGGGCGTATTTGGATCAATCGAACAAATGACCCCTGCATATAAATTTAAGGTATCGGCTCCACAACCTGTGTTGATGCCATTGTGGGTATTAGAAAAGTCGGTTGTTACATTGGTCAGAGCAGCATCGGTATACCATCTTATTTCTAGCACATTGTCCATAGTAGACAAATCAATCATGTCATTGATGACAGTAATATCAGCTATCATTCCCCCTCCACAATAATACTCTGTCACATCAACAGCAGTGTTGACATCAGGGCAAGTACATTCTGGCGAATTAAAGGGGTCAGATTCTCCTTCACACATTGGACTATTGGGATCATTGTCTACCGAAAACAAAGTATAAGACGTATTACTCAAAGGAAGCGTAATAAGCATAGCCGAATCCCCCTCCACAATTACTGGCGGAATACTCGCATCACTAAAAGTAATGGTATAGGTTAAGCCATTGGTTCCTGTCCGCAACTCAATGTCAAACATATCGGAACCACTACAGCCTATTACATTGACGACTATGGGCGGATCTTGAGCAGTAAACACGCTCACTTTGGTTCCATCAGTACATCCATTGGCATTGGTTACCTCATAATAAAAACTATCTCCAAAGCTCAATCCTGTTTGCATCAATCCACTACCCGTCAGTACTGTCCCTGTATTGTCTGAACCTTCATACCAAGTTCCACCCGTAGGACTGACCACTACATCTGTTCCCAGGTTTAAACTGGCTTCATCAGCACAAATCAAAGGATTTTCGGCAGTGACTTCTGGAAGCGAATTGACCACAACATTGATGGTTTCAAATATATCGCAACCCGCCATATCTTGCCCAGCAGGTACATCTACATAAGAAGTGTCTTTTACTGGGCTGTCTACCGTACCATTGGGCAAGGGCACACTACCTCCAACACAAATACTGGTATCTTTCGACGTAAATACAGGATCTATACAAGGTGTAATACAAGCCATATCGGTACTAGGCAAAATTTCTACATCTACACTGGTTTCATACTCACAACCATACTCATCTGTCATATTGATGGTATAGGTATATACTCCTGGATTGCTGACTCCTGCTGCAACTTCTCCTGCTGCGTCGCTACCTTCGCCACTTACTGTTGGACCTGTAGCTGGTGATACCGAAAAGGAATCATCAAATTGAGACAATTCTCCTGCACCAAATTCTATTGTCCAACTGTATAAAATCCCATCATCTAAGGTTGGGAAAAAATCGTCTAACATAATGGTCCATTCTCCATTGATGGGACAGCCTGTTAAATCGGCAAAATTTCCATCAGGTAAGTACTGTCCTTGTGGTAAAGAAGTGCCTATAGCAATAGAATTGATGGCGTCCAACACTTCTGTTGTAGCAGACATTGTAAATTGGTAAGTATAGCCTCCAAAACAGTTTTCACCATTGCTATTGCCCATAAAGTATTGCCCAATCGTCCAGTTGACATAAGGTATCAAAATCACTTCTGTTCCATCAGGGCAAACTAGGGTAAATTCTGTATCAGTAAACCAAGCATGACAAGCTTCGAGTGTAATGACAATATCTGAACCATTTTGGATGGTTGCACCTGGCGAACCTTCAATGGTAATTGTACTCTCAATAGAGGTCGAGGTGCCATTTTCACCTCCCCAACCTGTATTGGGATTGGCTGTCACCTCATCTGGTGGGGGTTGCCACATATATTCTTCAAAAAGGGCTGGATCTAGTATATTGAAAGGCTCATCTGGACAGCTAATTTGTGGCGCAACAATTCCCCAATTGAGCGGCTCTCCTGATACCATAATAAACTCTTGTATCTCTAAGCTTTCACAGCCGTTGGAATCTATAACCCTCAATTTGGCTACATAGCCTCCTGCCTGTGTATAGGTATGTGAGGCTGTAGGAGTCGTAGTAGTCATAGTGGTTAAATCACCAAAATCCCATTCATAAGAGACGATGCTTTGGCTTCCTACTGCCGTAGAAGCTGATGCATCAAAATCAATCGTAAAATCGCTAAAGTTCATTGCCAAATCGCTACAAGCAGTTGTAGAACTTACGGCAATACTAGCTGTTGGTGGCGCACAAATACAGGTCAATTCGTAATTGAGTTCTGAAAAGGTAGGAGTAGGAGGATTGGTATTGCAGCTAAATAAAAAATCAGAAATTATTTCGATTGTCAAACAACCACTTGCATTGGTAGAAGCAAACATATCTACTATGTTATCGGGTTGTCCTATATTGGTGTATTCTGCCAACAATGGCGCCGTATTATCCGTACCATCGTATACCCTAATAAAATCGTTAAAATCAATATTTCCATTAAAAATATTGAGTTCTAGCGATTGCGAACTTGGGTCATCTGGGCAGTATGTCAACAAGGTATTCTCGTTGTCATCGTAACAATATATCAATACTTGCCCCTCGAAACTGCTACACTGTGCAAATGCCTGCAAAGTGTAGCCAATGGTACCCAATAGAATGAGAAAAGCGTATTTCATTTTGTATTCCCCCATATATGAAAATGCTTGTATTTTCAATACACTATTTGTGTAAACAAATCAATAAAACAAGCTTTTTTGCTTGTTTTTATGCTATAGAAAATCAAAATAGGGAAAAAATGTGAAAAAGAAATAGGCTTATTGTTCTAAATGGCAAAAAAGTAAATAAAATGCCTATTATTTAACTTTATCTCATTTTATAAATACTAATTTTTATATAGTTATTTTTTTGTTCCATATTGAATAATTGTTGAGCTATTTTGGCTTTATGGGACGGAAAGGGTGAAGCTTCGTTTGCAGGGCGACTCCCTGCTATCCGCTACTACTCCTCGTATTGGGCGAATGTGATTCGCCCCTACTGCGGGGTATCCGCTACTATCAGGCGTAAGTTCGGTTCTTTTAATCCTTCGTCGCAAGGTTTTTAGTATGGTATTTTTTGTAAAAAGATGACACTCTAAGAAGTGTATATTTAAAAGAAGCGGAGCGTATGGGGAAGGATGAAAGTGTAGTACAGACAAAACATAAAAAGTTAACCAGACAAAACCTTAGTGAAAGCCAAATCTGGTGGACAAAAAAATAAATACACAACAACAAATAACATCAATTATCTGGGGAAATGATTGAGCATAACAAAAAAACTACCAATACTCAACAATTGGGAACAAAGGAAACACGACTTAAAGATTTATGGGCATCTTATCCTAGTCCTGCTGAAGCCAATGTAGCATTGCTATCTCTTGCCCAGCAAAAAAGAGCCCAAAATTTAACTCAAGCAAATCAAATTGTCGACTTTTTATTGAAGCAAAGTCCAAATTTTACAAATGCAAAAATTTTAAAAGGGCAACTTTATTTACAAAACAAACAGGCAAAAAAAGCCTTGGTTCTTTGGAGTGAACTGCGCAAAGCGCATCCTCAGAGCATACATATACAAATGGGTTTGGGCAATACATTTTTTCAGATGGAAAAATACGCCAAAGCTGAAAACATTTTCAAACAAGTTGTTCAACAACACCCCAAGAAAAAACAAGGCTATCGGGGTCTTGCCAGACTTGCCAATTTAAGTTCAAATAAATTAAAAGAACTGCATATTTGGGACGAAATACTCAAGCTATTTCCTACTGATGTCTTTGCAAAAGCCAAAAAAGCTGTTTGTTTGATGCATTTGCATAGAATAGATGAATTGGAAGTTTTGCTAGAAGAATTACAAGAAGTTCAAGAAGCAAAAATTGTTAAGGTTGTTTTTAGAGTTTATTATGGTTTAGGGCGTTATATATCTGCTTTGAAATTTGCTGAAAAAATACTTACTCAAAATATTAATAGCTTTTTGGGGCTTTCCCAAAAGTTGTTGTGTTTTGCTCAATTGGATATTTGTCAAGTAGAACAAAAACAAATACAACAACAACTTTCACAACAAAAAAGTATAGATTTTTTTACATTGCGCAATCTGGCAAAGTGGGGCCAATTTAATGTAGAACACGAACGAGATGTACAAGAATACATTAAGCAAAATTCGGCTAAGTTTAGTACAGAACGAATCAATCGACTTCAAGCATTTTCTCATTTTTTGGGTAAAAAAAAGGAGCTCACTTATAAAAAATGCCCTCAGCAAAAAATCGACATTGTCTATACTTGGGTAAATAAAAATGATGCTAAATGGCAAAAACGTTATCAAAGATACATCGACACTGCCAAGCCAGATGATAACAATCCCCAAACAGCAAGTTTTCGATATACTGACAATGGAGAAATACTTTTTTCGCTCAAAACAATCGAACGTTATTTTAAAACAGTAAATAATATTTACATTGTCACCGATGAACAGCGTTTTGATGTTTCCAATTTATCGGATTTTTTACAGCAGAAAATAAAATTTATAGATCACCATCAAATTATCCCCAAAGAGTATTTACCCATTTACAATTCATTTATGATTGAGGCTTTTTTGTGGAAAATCCCAGCTCTTCAAGATTGCTTTTTGTATTTTAATGATGATACCTTTTTGGGTGCTTCTCTCTCAATCAAAGATCTATTTGCGTCCAATGGCACCCCTTATGCCTTTTTAAGCCCAGGCTATACCAATACATTCAATAAATTAAAGACTAAGTTTGCTTACGACAATACTCCCAGTATAGAAGCCGCCATTGCCAATGCCCACGACTACTTTTATCAGACCTATCGACAATCTCCCAACCTTGTGCCTGCTTTTCACCAAGTATTTGTGATGCATAAAAAAGCCTGTGAAATTGGTTTTAATTTATATGTAGCAGATTGGAAAAAAGATTTTTTTAAGCAGCGCAAACGCAGCAATTATGATGTACAGACCATTGTATTGTACAACTGGATTGGCATTCACTTAGGGTATCAATCATTGTGTGATTATCATAGTTTACACAATAAGAGCTTGACTTATTTTTTTGGCATAAATGAAGAAGGATTTGCTTTGTTTTTCCAAAAAAATCCACAGTTTTTTTGCATCAATGGTATGCCCAATGAAGAGAGCAAACAATGGTTTAAACGCTTAGAAAACAAACTACTTTTGTAATGTTTTTTGTGCCTTGTCTATTTTTCTAAATAAGTTTTTTCGCTTTCGTTCACTTTGAATACTCTCTGTCAACTCTAGGGCTTCTTTGTATCTTGCTTGTTGCACATAAAGCTCTGCTAGATAAATCCGAGCGGTTTCATGACAAGAATTGACCTCAAAGGCTCTTGTCAAATACTTTGATGCTTGCTCCAAGTCTCCTTGTTCCAAATACTGACGACCAATATGGGTTAATTCTGCTCTATTATAAGGGTGGGTTTGTAACAAATCTAAACCATTTTGCAATGCCTGTTCAGCATTCCCCAATTTTCTATTGCCCAATGCCTCTAGTCCTTTGAGCGGCTGTAATCGGTAAGCATCATATGCTGGATTATATGCCTTATCAACATTTGTCAATACTTGTTGCCAATCTTTATTTTTTTTCGCCTCAATGGCTTTATAAGCATAAAAATCGCCTCTCAAAAAAAGACCGTAATAAATCATTGAAACAAACATACAAACAATCATTGCTATGGGTAAAATCATTTTTGTTCCTTTTCCAATTGCATTTTGGCTAAGTGGCATTTGCCTTCCAATAAACACCGCTAAGATTGCCCAAATTATCATCAACAATAGCTGTTTGGAAAAATAAAACTGCATTTGATCGAATTGGATGATTAGATGATAGCCCACAATGCCTGCTAAAACAAGTGCGATGATTCGTTTGCTATTTGCATCCTTTTCCTTAGCTTTAAGCAATTGTACTCCCTGATTTATCTGCAAAATGAATATTCCGCAAAAGCACAAAAAACCAATGCTGCCCAATTCCATCAAATTGCGTAGGTAGTCATTGTGGGGATGTACCCAATGTTTGAATGGCAACATAGAATCTACCACACCAAATTTTCTATAGAGTGCATCCCACTGCGCCAGACCTGTTCCGAATATTGGGTTGTCTAAAAACAACTGCCACGCCCTATCCCATAAGTCATAACGAAAAGAGACAGTTCGCGAGAGCAGTACTTCCGAAATAGAACTAGCCTGAAGATAATAAGTGTAATCTGTAAACAAATACAAACTTATTGTCATCAATCCTGCAAAGCCCGCTCCAAGCAAAAAGATTTTTTTGCTTGGACGGAAAAAAAACAGGTACACCAACCCTGCCCCCCCCAAACCAATGAGCACGCTTCGGGTAAACAAAAGCAAGACAAATAAAATGGCAATTGCCACAACAAATTTCAAGCAATTTTCCAATGTTTTATTTACAAAGGATAGACTACTTAGGAGCAAAACAATACACAAATAAGCAAACATTGCTGTATGACTTTTGCTTCCTACAAAACTTTGTATCGAATAAAATACAGAAGGATTAAAACCTGCATATCCATAGAGTTCTCCATAGGCTGATACACGTTCATAGTGCAACATCAATCCTTTATAAAAACTATTTCCAATGAACAGTAATACACATAATCCCAATGTATACGCTACTACTTTGAAAAATAGTTGAGTATGTTGATAAATGATTTCTTTGAAGATGAAATAAGCTCCTAAGAGTGAAAGATTAAAGAATGCATAGAAAAGTGCATTGGTTTGATGTGTTGCCCAAGCTATAGAAAAAAAGCCCCATCCAACATAGAGAGCAAACAAAGTATCTACCCAAACAATGGGCTGCTTCCAGCTTTTATTGACTATGTATTGATACGATAAAAAAAACAAACTCAATATACTCAATAAAAACAAGCTCAGTTTGTTGGGAGCCGAAACAAAATTTAAGTAAGAGTCCATCTTTCCCCACTCCCATAAAGGACGAATGAAAAAAGCCAAGCAAATGGCTAAAACAACATATATTAAGGCTATTTTTTTTGAGTCCATATTATCACCTTAAATATAAAATACTAAAAAAAATCCTCCAACAATTTTTGTGAAAATTGTTGGAGGATTAAAAAGAGAGGAGAAACAAGCTATATCTCTCCTCTCACCCGTCCTAAACAAGCATAGATTTAGTGAATTAATTACATGTTTAGGGTTCCAAATGGTAAGAGAAATACCAAAGTACTTCTCTTATTATTAGTAAGTTACTCTGACTCCATCTTTGTAAGTCACCAAGAATGCATCTCGATATCCTCTATTGCGTACCTGGTCTAAAATGCTTCTGGCAAAGTTTCTATCACTAAATGGTCCTAAAACTACTTT
Organism: Chitinophagales bacterium; assembly: GCA_020631035.1. Taxonomy (GTDB): domain Bacteria; phylum Bacteroidota; class Bacteroidia; order Chitinophagales; family UBA2359; genus JAHDGP01. The sequence goes on from JAHDIA010000023.1 coordinate 8,832, forward strand.
TTTAACTATGGCATCCCAATTTTCTACATCTACATTTCCCAAATCTTGTAAAGATCTATATCGATCCATATTGGGATTTTTCAAAGCACCCAATTGTATTCTATACATCACCCCAACAACCTCTTCAACTATCTCATTTCCATCTTCATCAAAATAAGTTGGCACATCAGAATCATATACATCATCAGAGTTCGCTCTTCCTACATAAGGAATGCTACCCGAACTACTTGAACCTGACGAATAGGTTGAACCTGACGAATAAGTTGAGCCCGAAGAATAGGTCTCTGTAGTAGTAGTACCTGAGGAATACGTTGAGCCTGACGAATAAGTATCTGTTGAACTCGTCGAGGTTTTGCCTCTATCCAAAATACTACGGCCTGGTACTTCAGTGGTGGTCGTAGTTGGCTCATAAGGTTGAGTGGTAGATTCGTAAGTACTGGTAGTACTAGGCGTTTCCTCAAATTGCGTATCAAATGGCACCTCATCCTCATCTATATAAGTCGAAGGTGGTGTGCCCAAATCAACATCTTCTCCACCATAGCCTCCTCCATAATAACGAGGAACACTAAGTATAGCATTTGACGAATAACCAATGATTTTGAACTCTGTTCTTCTATTGGCTTGGTGTTCTTCTTCACTACAGCTCACTCCATTCTGACATTCATTAACCAGCTGTGTTTCACCATATCCTCTTGCGACAATGCGATCAGCAGAGACACCTCTATTAACAATGTAATCTACTGCTGATTGCGCACGACGCTGTGAAAGTTCCAAGTTGTAGGCATCAGATGAACGGGAATCAGTATGTGACCCTAGCTCAATAATGATTCCAGGGTTTTCGTACATCAAACGAACAATTTTGTCCAATTGTACCGCTGCATCAGTACGAATGTATGCTTTGTCCAAATCGTAATAGATATGGCTCAAATCAAGATCTGGTACAATGTCTTCAGTAATGACTTGTGGATCGTCCTCGTCTATAACAATTCTTTTCAATTCTATATCAAGAGCCAAATCTTTCATCAAAGGAGAAGCACAATCCCTTCCTTTGGTAGATACTCTTTTGGTTGCTGTAAAGTAGAGTTCTTTGGTGGCATATACCACATAATCTGTTTCTGGATCTATTTCAAAGAAATAAGCTCCATCGGCTCCTGTCACATAAGTTTTTTCAAATTTGGTATCGGCATTGACCAAACGAACTGTTGCGCCTTCCACTGGCTGTTTCGTATCTGCCTCAAAAACAAGCCCCGCCAGTTCACAATGGATGCCTCCAAATGCTTCAGGGGTCATTGGGACTTTGACATCTAGCTCACTGCTGGTCAAGCCTTCAGTTGAAACCGTTTGCATCCCATCTTGATAATTGGCTTTAGAAGTCCGAATTTCGTACATCTTACCAGGCAATATGGGGAAACTAAATTCTCCATTATCAAAAGTGGTCCTTTGTTGCACAACCAAACCATCTTCAATCAACTGCACAATGGTTCCTTCAATGGGTTCTTCTGTTACGATGTCCATAACAACCCCATTCATCTTATAAGAAGTTCTGGTGAAACTATAAATATCGTCATCACCAACACCTTCTGGGCGATTAGAGGCAAAATAGCCTGCATCTCCTGTAGAGTTGATAATCAAACCAAAATCATCGTAATTGGTATTGATGGGATTTCTTAGGTTTTCTGGAGGTGTCCAACTGCCGTCATCTTGCATCTCCGAAGCAAAAACATCCAATCCCCCCAAACCTGGCAATCCGTCAGAAGCAAAATAAAGTGTTCCATCTTCGTGAATGAACGGGAACATTTCTCTTCCTTCCGAATTGATTTCAGGTCCTAAGTTTTCTGGATTTCCCCACGAAGAACCTTCTCTATAGACCACATAAATATCTTCTTCACCGTAACCACCTGGCATATCTGAAACAAAATACAATGCTTGTCCATCGGGGCTTAGTGTAGGGTGACCCACAGAATATTCATCGCTATTAAAAGGCATTTCACTAATGTCGGACCATTTTTCTCCATCATTTTCAGCTACGTAAATTTTGAGTCGGATGGTATTTTGAGAGTCTTTGCGTTTTTTACCACGATAATAATTGTTTCGGGTAAAAAACATTGTTTGCTCGTCTCTAGAAAAAGTGGCTGTCCCTTCGTGCATCCAAGTATTGGCTTCTCCCTTAAAGAGTTTGGCACTTCGGTGTTCCACTGGATCAGTATCGGCAACCTTCTCACTAAAAAATAGGTCGAGGAAAGGCGCATTGGTCCACTCATAAATTCGGTCTTGGTATTTGCCACCTCTAGCAGAAGCAAAGACAATTCCCTCACCGTAAAAGGCAGGGCCAAAATCAGATTCTTCAGAATTGATGTTCAACAAAGAAATGCTGTAAACACCAGGATCTTGTTCAAAATAATCCTCTTTGTCACAAGACTCTGCCAAACGCAAACCACGGGTATCCGCTGGAACTCGACTGGCAAATTCCAAAAACATTTCCTTGGCTAGTTCACACTTGCCATTCATCTTTAAGGCATTTCCATAGTGCAGATAATCTTCGTCATCTCCTATGCCAAGATCAATGACCTGTTCGTACCAATACTCGGCCTCCACAGGTTTGTTCATCAAACGATAACAATCTGCCAATTTAATCTTGGCTTCGTCATTGTCTGATTTAGACAAAATTTTCTTGTACAATTCCGCTGCTTGTGGGTAATTGTATTTTTCAAAGTATTCGTTGGCCCTATTGAGCTTGCTTTGTGCCGAAAGATTCAGGCAAAAGGCTGCGAGCAATAGGCCAATGATAAAAATCGCTTTTTTGGGACGGGGGTGTGTCATAATTCTAGTTTTTGAGAGCCTCAAAAAACAAAATTTTGTTCATGTAATCTATATAATCTATGCTAAACAATTAAATCAGATTTAGTAAGGTTATGGCGCAATTATAAAATTGATTTTAGTATGTTTGCAAATAAGAAAGACAATAAAGCTGCCTTGCTACTTCTTATAATTAACCAAAAACAGTACCAAATTTTGAATTTTATGTCAAATTTATTCAATCTTGGACATTAATTATAAGGTTCTCAATAAATTGAGTTGTTTTTCAAACAATACATAGGCTTAGCAATAAGCGGATATAATAGTACAATTATCCTGTTCTTTCTACATTAAATGCATATTTTTTGGGTATTATATTGACGATAGTTTATGGCTGCTTGCTTTTGTATTGGCTATTTAGGTGGAAAATGCTGCAAACACTTCACATTTCTAAGCTAGAAATATGTACTTTTTTCATCTTTAAAATATTAGCAGGTATACTGTATGGCTGGCTACACCTTCACTATTATGGTGGTGACACCTGGGGCTACTTTAAATATGGCAGATTGATTGCCGACTTTTTACCCAATGCGCCCATTGATTATATACGTCTGACTTTTTTACCAAAACCTGATACTCTACCACCTCAATGGATACAAATTGCTGATACCATTGGTTATTGGAACGAAATTTCTGGTTATGCCATGGTGCGCTTTCAAGCTTTTTTACATTTGTTCTCTTTTGGTCATTATAATGTACATGTTGTCTTTTGGGAATTTCTTTCGATTGTGGGAATGTTTTATCTCTACAGTGTTGTCCGTTTCTTCCAGCCCAATGCTCCTAAACTATTGCTTTACTTAATGGTTTTGCTCCCTAGTTTTCTCTTTTGGGGTTCAGGTGTTCACAAAGAAACAGTTTGTATTTTTTCGCTTGGTCTGCTACTGTATCAGCTTGTCCAAGTTTTTAGAGGACAATACCAATGGTTTCGCTTTCCTCTTATAGCATTGGGAGCCTTGTTCGTCTTTTTGGTTCGCCCATATGCACTTGCTTTGTTTTTGGTCGCCATTCTCGGTTTGTACATTACTTACAAAAACCCCAAAAAAGCTTTCTTAAAATTTGGTCTATTGTATGCGCTGACCCTTGCCTTAGTAGTACTCATTTCCTACCTCTTCCCCCAATACAATTTTTTTCAAAAACTCGTCAATGTACAACACTTTTTTTTGGTCTACGACAAAGGAAACTCCGATATACCACTTCAAGCTCTCGAGCCCAATCTTTGGAGTTTTATCAAACAAAGCCCACAAGCCTTAATCAATGTGTGCTTGCGTCCTAGCCCTTGGGATGCCAACAATACTTTTTCCTACCTCGCCTGTATCGAAACTTTGTTTTTTATTGGCTTCTTCGCATTTTGTTTTTGGCGCAGCTTTCAAGTCAAATCCGACCATCTCATCAAAATCTTTTTGTATTTCTGTTTGTTCTTTGGCATTAGCTACCTCCTACTCATTGGCTTAACTGTTGACAACCTTGGGGCTATCGTTCGCTACCGAATGGTTCCATTTTTATTCTTGCTTTGTGGTGTGGGCTATTTGTTGGGAGAAAATACAAGTGAAAATTGGGTTGATTGAGTCGATTGGTGCGTCTTAAATTTCATCCTTCCGCTCATTCGACGCTTTATAAATAGCTTGTTTAAGAATCAGCTCTCTCTAACAAAAATTGTCAAAGGACGAAGATGGTTTTCTTTTTGATTTGAACGAAACGCAAGTCTTTCAAACGATGGGGACTCCCAGCTTTCGCCCATACATGGTATGTGGCTCTATCTGGCGTAGGCATCGGTTCTGTTGGTCCTTCGTTTTTTCTTTTGTCCATCCGCTACACGCCATTCATTTATCCCATCGTAGATTTAAGTTTCCAAACTTAAATCCTAGCGTAAGTCAAGTTTGCAACTTGACAGAAGTTGAAAAGCGGACTACCGAACTGCTTCCTTTGTTATTTACTTACTGTCAATACTTTTGGAGGAACTGAGCCTTATACCTACGAATGGGACAATGGGCAGACAGGAGCAACGCTTTCAGGAGTAGATACTGTCAATATCCCAACGGAAATTTCCCACTCCCTTCAGTTGCTGGAATTTTAACCAAAAACTTTGAGTAACAATGCATAAAAGATAAAGGTGACAACAAAATAAACTCGTAACTTAGTTGATTACCACATATGGCATTGTTGGATATGAAGATAAAAAACATAAAAAAAGTCTTTATTTACTGAAATAGTAAAACAAAGTAGGGTGACATCTTTTGGGTTGAAAGGTGTCACTTTTTTAATTTTGAAGCGTAGGATGAGCGGATGGATGCACTTTAAAACGCCAGCCCCAAATATGCGTTGGCTAACCTGACCAAAACGCAGCCATGAACCAATGACGTTGCACCATAATAAATTTAGAATGTAGAATGACGAGTTACGAATGACTTCCCATTCCCTGTTCATTCTTGATTCAGAATACAATCTAAACACATCAACCGATATTGTAATTGGGTAATTAAGTTGATTAAGTGATTAGGAATAAAATCTCAACCCAATAAAGATAAAGTTTCAACTCAATTACCCATTCAACCCATTCAACCCATTCAACCCATTCAACTCAATTCAACCCATTCAACTCATTCAACCATTCACTCAGTCAACCAAACCCAAAATTTCAAGCATATTCCCAATTTACCATACAATTGTCTTATCTTCAATCTCTTAATCTAATTGGTTCGTCACAATTATGGGAGTAATTCGCCGACAGGGTATTTCTACGAGTGTCTTTATGGCAGCAGGGCTGCTGTTGGGCTTTGTAAATAGCATTTGGCTGTACCCTAAATTGGTGGGCGTTGAAACCTTGGGCTTGGTACAGTGGTTGTTTGCTAGCTTGAGTCTGGCAACATTGGTGGGGAGTTTGGGGCTTGACAAGATCATCATTCGTTTCTTCCCTTATTACGAAAACAAGCAGGGACAATTTTTGAGTTTTGTGCTCTTGTATGCCCTTGTTGGTATTGGACTCGCCATCTTGGGCTTGTTTGTATTGAAACCTTTGGTCCTACAATCCTTTGCCAGTGAGGGAAGCAGTGCCATAGCTGAACAATACTACTACCTCTTGTATTTCGGTGTTTTTTTTTGCTCCTAAATGAAGTCCTCATTGCCTTTGCCAAATCCCTTCTCAAAGGTGCCTCCACCATCTTTTTTACAGAATTGGGCACACGCATTATGACTTTTTTGTTTGTGGGCATCTATTGGTTTGGGTGGATTTCTTTACCTACTTTGGTCATTTTGGAGGTTTTTAAACTGGGCATTGTCTTGGGATTGATTTTGGTCTATTACCAAAGCCAAGGGATTTTGCAATTGAGTGGGCAAGGAACGGCATTGTTTAAAGAAGAACGTTTTAAAGAAATCGCACAATTTGGAGCTTAGTCCCTCTTGGGGCGAGTGGGTTTAACTTTATTGACCCGTTTAGACATTATGATGGTTGCCGCCTTTTTGGACTTTGCTACAACGGGTATGTATGCCATTTTTGTAGCCATTACCAATATTGTACTCATTCCACATATAGCCTTCTCATCAGTAGTTGCTCCTTTGGTGGCACAAGCCTCTAAAAACAAGGATTTTGCCAATATCAAAGATTTGTACCAACGTACCTCACTGAATCATTTGGTTGGGAGTGCTTTGTTGTTTATTTGCATCATTGTCAATATCGAAAATTTGTTGATGTTGATGGATAAAATGGAATACCAAAATGGAATAGTGATTTGTTGGTGTTTGGGTATTGCCCAAATGCTTGCCGTTGCTTTTGGCATCAATGGCATTATTTTGGTCAACTCGCCTTATTATAGACTTGATTTGTTGGTCAAATTAGGAATGGGCATATTGGCGTTTGTACTCAACTATCTTTTGATTCCGCAAATGGGCTATATTGGTGCTGCCTTGGGAACTGCTATTGTCATCATAGGCATCAATGTGATTTTGACTGCTTTTATTTACCACAAAATGCGTATTCATCCTTTTTCAGGGAAAATGTTGGTCTTGGCATTGATTGTAACCGCCTTGTGTTGCTTCAACTTTTATGTACTCCCTTCACTAGACAACATCATTTTGGACAGTCTATACCGAACTTTGATTTTAAGTTTGCTATTTTTAGGCTTGATTTTCCAATTTAAGATTGCTCCAGACATCAATGCTTTGGCAAAGGATGTGTGGGGACGAATAATGCGCAAGTAATCAATAATGAATATACACAAGCAAAAAGTATCGGTGGTGATTCCCTTCTACAATAAGGTGAATGACTTAAAGGCTTGTGTGGCTTCTTTGCAAAAAGCCAACTACGATTTCCATCATATTTTTGTGGTAGACAATAGTACTCAGTCTTTTGATACTGCTCACTTATTGGCTGCTTATTCTAATATCAAAGTAATCAAGGCAAAGCCTCGCATTGGATTTGGGCGGGCTTGCAATTTGGGTTTGTATGCCTCCATTGAAGCAGGTGACGACTATGCAGTCATCCTCAATCAAGATGCAGTGGTCAAACCCGACTTTGCTAACGAACTCCTCAAACCTTTTGCCAAAGACAAGGACATAGTGGTGAGCTTTCCAATGATTATGGGCTATGATTTTAGCAACATCAGCTCAATGTTTGTGTCGTATTATTTGAGTCCAATGCCTGAATTTATTTACGATGCCAGCCAACAAAACATTCAAGAATACTATATCAGTCCTTCTAGGGGCAGTGGAGCCTGTTTGATGTTCGATTTGTCCCAAATGTCCGCCATTCATTTTTTTGATCCCAACTTTTTTATGTATTGTGAGGACTTAGAATTGCTGGAACGCATTGTACAAGAAGGCAAAAAAATTGCTTTTGTCCCCAGTGCTTGTATTGGACACCGACATTCCAATGTCAATGCTGAGGGAAAAGCCGCTGAAGAAATTGATGTTTGGAAGCATCAGTCTTATCTTCAACTTGCTTTTAAAAGAGAACAATCTTTGGGAGGCAATTTGTTGTTGTTTAGCAAACTATCCATCCTACAAAATATGAAAGCATTGGGTCGTTTGCAATTGAGCACCTTGTTTCAGTCGTGGATGGCACAACTCAAGGTATTAAGTATGATTGGACGAATTTCTCAAAGTCGACGTTTGGATGTTCTAGCCAAGTCCATTGAGCAACACTTGCGGGAGGACAAGCAATGATTCAAGGCAAAAACATACTCATCATTTCGACCGATGCTTGGGGGGAATACTATTTGTCCAAACATCATTATGCCATTCAATTGGCGAATATGGGCAATCAAGTATACTTTCTCAATTACGCCAATTTAAAAGGCAAAGGCACCAGTGTTGCCAAAGTGGAACATATTCCCAATTTGCATATTGTAGATTATGACAATGCCTTTAGGGGTTTGCGATGGTATCCCCAGTCTATCCAAAAACGAATCTATGCCCGTACCATCAAAAAATTACGCCAACATTTGCCTGCTTTGGACATTGTTTGGAGCTTCGATGCCTTTCGTTTTTCGGATTTGCGTTTGTTTGAAGCTCAATTAAATATTTTTCATCCTGTTGATTTATACCACTCTCCCATCGAACAACAAATTGCAGAATCAGCAGACATCATTTTTGGTACTTCTCAATCCATCATTGACCATTATCATAATATTGACAAAGCAGCTTACAAAATCAATCACGGATTGGCAGATGTTTTTCTGGAAATGCCCAATACAGAACATCTTCATCTAGAAGGACACCAAAAAATAAAGATCGGTTTGATTGGCAATTTGACTCAAATGCATTTGAGCCACCGTACACTCCAACACATCGTCTTGGCACACCATGACTTGGATTTTCACTTTATTGGTCCTAGGGTGGGCGCTGACAGATTGAGTAAAAAACGACAAGATTATTTGACACAAATTGAAACCGCACCCAATACTTACTTCATTCCTTCACAGCCTTATACCAAACTAAAGAAGTATATGGCATTGATGGATGTCTTATTGATTTGTTATGATAGAGAGCGTAGCGACGAAGCACCGCCCAATCCTCATAAATTGCTAGAATATTTGTCTTCTGGAAAAGTCATTGTCTCCAATTACTTTGAAGAATACAAAGCACAGGCTGATATAATCAATATGGCACCCAAACTAGCAGACTACCCTAGCCTATTTGCTCAAACCATTAAAAAACTAAGCAATTACCAAACAGATGAATTGATTCAAAAACGCATTAACTTTGCACGAGAAAATACTTACCGCAAACAAATAGAACGCATTTGCCTAAAATTGGCAAAACACCAATTGTTACCCAAGTGAAAAAAATTGTTCAAATATTGTATAGTGGATTGAGTGGCACTGCCTCTGTAGCCTTTTCATTGATTGAAGCAGACAAAAACAGACAAATGGATTGTCATTTGATTTTTCATGGCATAGAAGACATATGTCCTGACTATATCGAAAAATGCCAGAAGTTCGGTATTCCTTACTACTTTTTCAAAAAAGAAAAACAAGGGGGACTTGGTCTATTAGAACAAAACAAGATCCGAAAAAAACTCAAGGAACTAGATGCAGATGCCCTCATTTGCCACTGCAATTCTTTTGTCGCTTGTATGGCTCAAAAACGCCACAAACCTCAAAGTACGCTCATTGCTGTTGAACATCAATCGCCCCACTTGCGCAACAAAAAAGAAAATTTCCGAAGTTGGCTTCATTTGCGTTTTGCCGATAAGGTCATTGTGTTAAC
>JAHDIA010000766.1 GCA_020631035.1 Chitinophagales bacterium
AGTTATAAATTGGCTAAGTGCTTTCTGTTGATTGGTATATGATTTTACCCAATCAACCAATTCCTCAATCAACCCAAGCAACCCAATTCGTCACACCAAGTGTGCAAATAGCACTGCGCTGAACAAAATGACTAAAAAATGACTTTATCTGATTGATTTTTAAGAAGTAAAGAACATTAATTGATACACAGCGTATTAGAAATTATTAATTTCGCAGACAATTAATTTAAAAATGGAAAATATACTTGAAAAAACTACAACAGAGAATTTGCTTTCCAATAGAGTGAAGGCAATGGAAGCTTCGGCTACTTTGGCAATGGCGGCTAAGAGTCGTGAATTGAAGGCGAAGGGCATTGATGTGATTGCTTTGAGTTTGGGTGAACCCGATTTTGATACACCTGAACACATCAAGCAGGCAGCGAAAGAAGCCATTGATGCCAATTATTCTCACTATACACCCGTTCCAGGGTATTTGGATTTGCGAGAAGCCATCTCGAACAAATTCAAAAGGGACAACAATCTGGATTATAGCCCAGAACAAATTGTGACATCGACAGGAGCAAAACAAACCTTAGCCAATTTGATGATGTGTTTGCTCAATGAAGGAGACGAGGCGATTATGCCTGTGCCTTATTGGGTGAGTTATGCAGCACAAATTAAATTAGCGGGCGGAAAAGTAATTGAAATTTCGACCAATATTGATACCGATTTTAAGTGTACTGCTGAGCAATTGGAGGCCGTTATTACTGATCGTTCAAAGATATTTTTGTTTTCTTCTCCTTGTAATCCGTCGGGTTCGGTGTATACCAAGGAAGAATTGGAAGCTTTGGTGGGTGTATTGAAAAAATATCCCAAGATCACCATTATATCAGATGAAATCTATGAACACATCAATTTTACAGACAAGCACGCTAGCATTGGTTGTTTTGAGGCTGTAAAAGATAGAGTGGTGACTGTGAATGGTTTGTCGAAAGGTTTTGCGATGACGGGATGGCGTTTGGGTTATATGGGGGCACCTTTATGGCTTGCCAAAGCTTGTGGAAAGATTCAAGGGCAGTTTACTTCGGCAACTTGTTCGATTACCCAAAGAGCGGCGATTGCTGCATTGGGCGATTACTTAGAGCCTACTTACAAAATGAAGGACGAATTTGCCAAAAGAAAAAAATTGGTACATGGCAAACTGAACGAAATCGAAGGCTTGAAAGTGAATGATCCCCAAGGAGCTTTTTACTTTTTCCCTGATGCTAGTTCATTTATTGGAAAAAGTACTCCAGCAGGTGAGGTCATCAATGATATGGACGAATTGTGTATGCACATTTTGAATGAAGGACATGTTGCTGTGGTAACAGGTAGTGCATTTGGAATCAAGGAATGTTTTAGAATTTCGTACGCAATGTCAGAAGAGGTGTTGACAGAGGCAATGCGTCGTTTGAAAGCTTGTTTGGAAGCTTTGAGCTAAAAGACAAAGAAGATTATAAGCAAGAATTTATAGCAAACGAGCTTAGGAGATTGAACAATCTCCTAAGCTCGTTTCTTGTTTGTAAGAGGACAGTTATGCTCAGTTGGAATCTTTATAGTTGCGCTATTTTATATTACAAGAACATATATTTGTTTCTCAAAGGTCAAGCAAAAATATTGAAAATTTTGCGACATTATATAGAACTTAAATGTAGAATAAGTTGTATGAATAAAAAGTAAATTTTTGAAGCGTAAAGAACTAAAATATGCGATTTAATTGTTATGTAAATATAAAAAATTGGTGAATTCTGGTTTTTTATACAAAATAATGCCTATTTTAGAAGTGGAAAACTGAAAGAACTGACATCACAAGCTAATTATTGAGAGACCAATGAGCAAACATACTCCAAATATCAGCAGCATATTTAGTCAATTTCGGGATGTTGATGTTGTCATTGTTGGCGACATTATGATAGACCGCTATTTGCATAGCGAAACCGAACGCATGTCTGCTGAAGCCCCCGTTCCAATATGGGATGTACAAAGGGTGGACAACCGATTAGGCGGTGCCGCCAATGTTGCCCTTAACATTAAGAAATTGGGGGGACGCCCACACATTATATCGGTAGTGGGTGACGATCAAGATGGCCATTTATTGTTGAAACTTTTGCGGGAACAAGGCATGAGTCCTAGTGGCGTTGGCTTAGATAAAAGCCGAAAGTCTACTGTCAAAAATAGGGTCATTTCCAAAAACAATCAAATATTTCGTTTTGACTATGAATCTAGGGAAGATTTGGAAGAAAAAGTGGAATTGGCATTGTTGGATCGTTTCTTTTCTTTGATAGACGATGTAAAACCCAAGGTCATCATTTTGGAAGACTATAATAAGGGCGTGCTGACTCAAAAAATCATTGCGAACATCATTCATCATACCAAAGAGCGGGACATTCCAGTAGTTGTTGATCCCAAGTTTAAGAACTTCTTAGAGTACCAAAACTGTGCTTTGTTCAAACCAAATTTGAAAGAGGCGAGTTATTACTTGGATACAGACATCAGCGAACTAGATGACAATATGTTGATTGAAGCAGCAACGGCAATTCACCACGCTATGTCGTGTAAACATACAGTGATTACTTTATCAGATCGAGGAATGATTTTGATAGGGGAGGAAATGCCGATTTTATTACCAGCCTACAAACGGAACATTGCCGATGTGTCTGGTGCAGGAGATACTGTTGTTAGTGTCTTGGCTTGTGGTTTGGCATTGGGCTTGGATATGACCGCTACGGCAGAACTAGCGAATATCGCAGGTGGTTTGGTTTGTGAAAAACCAGGCGTTCAAGCGGTCAACCTCAAAGAATTGGTCGATGAAACCGAGACCATTTTTAATGAAGCTTTGGAACATGAGGTGAATAAATTGGTGAAAGAGGCTCCCAAAGTCGTGGAAGAGAAACAAAAAGCCGATGCAGGTTCTG
>JAHDIA010000767.1 GCA_020631035.1 Chitinophagales bacterium
GAGGTGCGAGGTGCGAGGTGCGAGGTGCGAGGTGCGAGGTGCGAGGTGCGAAAAATAAGCGTTTGATACAAAAAAAGAAAAGGGCATTCCTCATTCCTCTATGCCTCGCTCCTAAAGAAGCGCAGGATGAGCGGGTGGATGCACCTTAAAACAAAGCCCAAACCATGCGTTGGTTAACCAGAGTACACGCAGCCATGAAAGACAAGCGTTGCCCTATAAAAATTATAAATGTAGAATTTAGAGTTCCGAATGCCTTAACAATTCCAATTCTAAATTCGTAACTCGTCATGCTAAATTCAAACAAGATGTCCCAAAAAGATCAAAGCCTATCGCTGGCGAATCCACATCCCCACAATCTGTCTGCCTCCCAAAAATTGGCATTGGCAGTAACAGGAATTGGCTTGTTGCTATTGTTTATCGCTTGGTTTGGCGGAAGTGCCATACAAACAACCGCTTTTCTCTGGCCTTCACTGATTTTGACAGCCATTGGTGGTGTGTGGTATACCCTTAGTACCTACCGACACCTACCCGAAGGCATCAAAAACAATGGGGTGTTTACAGCTAGCCTTACAAGTCGTGGTGCCTTGGGCTGGATTGCTGGGATTGTGCTTACAGGCTTTTATGTTTGTTTGTACTGGTACCCACACCTACTTGGCTTTAGTGGCGAAGGTACTGCCAATACAGGTTTGGTACAGATGTTTGATCCACTGAGTCAAATGCTCAAGGGCAAAGCGGCTAGTCAATGGTTTGTCTATGGGACTTTGTATACGCTCGCCATTTTGGTAATGGGTTTTAAGTTTATCTGGAAATACCGCCACAATCGCTACCAAGTCCTTCGGACTATATCGGTGATGTTTTTTCAAACGGCATTTGCCTTTTTGATTCCCGAATTGCTAGAGGGACTCAATAGTGACAAAGCGTACTTTGCCAAGGACATCAAAAATATGTGGCCGCTCAATTATTACTTCTACGAAGATTGGCACCTCAACAATATGCTCAATGGTGGTTCATTGGGTATGTTTATGCTTGTTTCAGGTATTTTGATGACGCTTGTCATCTCGCCCATACTCACCTATTTTTATGGCAAACGCTGGTATTGTTCGTGGGTCTGTGGTTGTGGTGGCTTGGCAGAAACAGCAGGCGACCCATTCCGCCAACTCTCTGACAAATCGCTTAGAGCCTGGCGCATTGAACGCATCTTGATTTACGCTATTTTGGTCTTGATTGTGGTGGTGACTGCCCTTGTACTCTATACCTATTTTACAGGCAATGCCCAAATCGGCCCCATCAATACGTATAGCCTTCGTTCAATGTATGGCTTTTGGATTGGAGCCGCTTTTTCGGGTGTGATTGGGGTTGGTTTTTATCCCATTATGGGCAGTCGGGTTTGGTGTCGTTTCGGTTGTCCAATGGCAGCCATTTTGGGCATTCAACAAAAATTCTTCTCTCGTTTCCGCATCACCACCAATGGAGCACAATGCATTTCGTGTGGCAATTGCTCCACCTATTGCGAAATGGGCATCGACGTTCGCCACTACGCCCAAAGAGGTCAAGACATTGTAAGAGCCTCTTGTGTGGGCTGTGGCATTTGCGCTGCTGTCTGCCCCCGTGGCGTCCTTAAATTGGAAAATGGCCCTCAAGAAAGTCGTAAGGTTTTTGACTTAACGGATGGGGGGATTAAGGTGAATGTGTAGCCCTTCGGGCAGTCTTTCGGTCGATTGTCCATAGTCGATAGCCTAGTTTTTTTGATGGAAGAAACATCAATATCTAAACTAGAATATTAAGAAACTATGGGCTTTTTTTGGATAAAAACTGGACAATCACACAAAGAACTATGGACTTTTTTATTGTGCATCGTACGTCTTTCATGGCTGCGGGAGTGCTGGTTAGCCAACGCATGCTTCGTCCCTTGTACAAGCGTTCATCCGCCCGCTCATCCTGCGCTTTATGTGGGTTTAAAATTCAAAACTGAAAATTTAAGATTACACCCATACTGTATTATCAATTCTTAAATTGCCCCACTTGAAGGCAATTTGAAGAGAAATTTTCAATTCTCTAATCTTAATTTTCCAATTACTTTACTTGCATTTCTTCATTTTTGGCATTGTATGGTTGACAGTTTGCGTCAAGTACCTTAGTTTTGACCCAATAGACTTAATAGACAACGCTTATGACAGCGAATCCATTATCAAACAACAAAGGCTATATGCCCTACTCCATTGAATTGTCGCTTGATGCTTTGCAATTGAGTGAGGAGCAGTTTGTGGCATTTTGTCGGTCCAATAAAGACTTGCGCATCGAACGCAAAAGCAACGGCAAAATCATCCTTATGTCTCCTACATTTTTTAGCACGGGCAATGTCAATGCAGAAGTGGTCGCACAATTGGTGGTATGGAACAAACAGTACAAGCTAGGCAAGGTGGGTGAATCCTCTACTGCCTACATTCTACCAGATACCTCAATGTATGTCCCAGATGCTTCGTGGATTTCCAATGAGAAATTAGCTGCCCTTCCGAAAGACGCCATTCATCAATTTTTACCCGCTTGTCCCAACTTTGTGATAGAAATCAAATCACATAGCGACACACTCAAATCCCTACAAAGTAAAATGACTAAGGTATGGATTGCCAATGGTGTCGAACTGGCTTGGCTCATTGACCCCAAAATGGAAATGACCCATATCTACAAAGCCGATGGTACGCATACAACTGTCAAAGGATTTGACCAAAATATAAGCGGTGAATCAGTACTTCCCAAGTTTGAATTGGTCCTAGCGGATTTGCGAGAGGCTTAGCCTATAATTTGTAGAGGAATTTTAAGTTTTCAATCCCGAATCAACATCCATCAAACTTTCTGTTTATTTTTGAGTTGTATAGAATGAATGTTTTAACACAATGTTTTGTCTAAACACATAGTATGACTCATAAGTTT
>JAHDIA010000024.1 GCA_020631035.1 Chitinophagales bacterium
CATTGTCTAGACAGCCTTTTTATATATAAGTTTCTTAGGTTGTGTTATATGCGATAGAATCGGGACTATCCGTTGCTATGGTGGCAATTGGGGGAAAATTTCGATTCACCGCCACGCCAGTGTAGACGTTGCGTGCAACGTCTCTACACAACACACACGTCATACCACTACCCGTGCAATGCCACCATATCCACTACTATCGGGCGTAGGACCCTTCGCTTGGATTCCTCTGTTGGCTCGCAAATGGATTTAATTTTTTTATAAAGCTTGATTTCTTGTAATTCAATTGACTACCTGAAAAATAGCCATCATATTGAACAGATTGCTTTACACCATTTAGCAGCAAATACAGATTTTCAATATGGTAATGATCTGTCAACAAATCGACATTCATCAAATAATTGGTTGAGGTTTTGCCTGCTCTAAAAACAAACAAATTGTGTTCGCACAAGGACATCAGCTTGATGGCGTCGAGTTCACTTGTTGTAGCAGGCGTATCAATGACCAATAAATCAAAGCTGTTTTTCAATTCTGTCAACTTCTCTTCAAAATCCCGATGTCCTAGTAGAATGGCAGAATTTTCCAAATTGCCTCCTGTGGGAATCAAACTGAGTTGGGGAATGGGCGATTGGTAAATCATTTCTTTTTTACTCGCCAGTCCCAAGAGCCACTCACTGATGCCTGTGGACTCTTTTAGTTTGTAGTGCTGTTCTACACTTGGATGGTGAAAATTAAAATCAAGCAATGCGGTGTTCCAACCCATACGAGCCAGTGTTTCTGCAAGACTCCTAGCTACAAGGCTCTTTCCTTCTCCTCTAATCGCTGAACTCACCACTATTGCTTGACGTTCTCCCAGCTTGTTCATTAATCCTAGTTTGTTTACAAGGGTGGCGATCCCATCCACAAAAGGGGTATTGTTTTTTCCAAAATTTGGCAGTGTTCCCAGTACGGGAGTGTCTGAACTGCGTTCGATGTCCAAACGGTTGTTTATTTTTGTATTGATAAAACTGTACAGATAGACCAAGGCAATACCTGTAACCAATCCCAATAAACCCGCTACAAAGTACATCAATGTTTTGTTGGGAGAGACAGGAGCTTTGGGCACCTTTGCCAATTGTAAAATGCGGTGGAAAGAAATATTTCCTGCCGCTGCAATATTGGCTTCGGTGCGTTTCTCTGTCAAGTAATTGTAGGTTCTTTGTTTTTGTAAAAACTTTCGATTCAAGACCATAAGTTCTTTTTCTAGGGCTGGTAAAGTTCCAAAACTGGCTTCTTCTGCCTCTAGTGTCTCTGCAATACTCCCTCTTTTGGTCGAAATATCCCGCTTGGCATTTTCGATGCTTTTGCGGATGTATGCCAAGGTTTCATCAATGTTTTTATTTGCTTCTTCTACAAAGGGATGATCTTCTTGGTATTTTATCAAGAGTTTTTTCTTCTCTTCTTCATAGCTTTTTAATTTCTTGACCATTTCGGTAAACAACAAATCTCCAAAACCAACATGTGGCACCTCATCCAAAAAGGCAATTCCTCCCGCATTGACGGCTTCATTCAATTCATTGATGGCCGATTCATTCATTTCTAGATTTGCCAATTGAACTTCCAGCTCCGACATCTTTTTGAGACGAGTATCCGTCTCCATTTTGATGTCGATGATTTGGTTTTTAGATTTAAATTTCTCCAAATCTTGTTCGGCTTTTTGGAGTTCTCTTTTGGCAGCCTCCAAGCTTTTATCAATAAAACCAACTGTTTTTTTCGCTGTTTCCGTCTTTGAATCAATATAATCTTCAATGTATGTTTTGGCGATGGTATTGACCAACAAAGTCGTTTTTTCTGGAACAGGATCTTTATAGGATACTCGTAGTACAGGAATGTCTTTGTCTACAGATTTCACATTCAATCCATTGCCAATCTTGGCAATCACATCATCGGTTGAGCGTAGGACAAACCTAAAATGCTCTCCTTGTTTTAAGTTCCAATATTTAGAAGTATCACGTTCCAAGGAAAAGGCAAAATTGCTGGTATCAATGGCCTCACCAAATGCCAAAAGGTGTTCGTAATTCTGGTTTTTGTAACTATAAGCTAACTTAAAAGTATCTTCACTTTCTATGAAAATTTCAAAGGGGCGATTGTAATGACTTTCGTCTTCGATGGCATAACTTAAATTGAAGGGTGTTGTGCCATATATTTCCGACTTTTTGATTTCACCTATCCGAAAATAGTCTACATCCCAATGGATTTCCTTTACAACTTTCTTTAAAAACTCCTTGGATTTGATGACCTCTACCTCTGTCATAATCTTGTTCATTGTAGAGAAAAAATCAAAGTCTTTGTAGAGTATGTTGTTGCGGAGTCCTGTATTGCTATCGTCCAACTTTAATTTTGCGGTACTCTCGTATTGGGGCGTCAAATAATTGACAGCCTTTCTAGCAGCTAAGACACACAAAACAGTGATAAGCAATATAATCGGACTGCCTTTCCAAAGCGGTGTTAAGAGTTTTTTTATGTCACGGACATCATTCACAATCGTAGGGATTTACTAGGAGGAAAATTTAATTTTTGAGGGTTGAGAACAACAACAAAATGGCTGTTAAGGCACTTGCTACGGGAATCAAAGCGGGGGACTTTTTGACAAAGCCCTTGGACTTTTGAGCAGGTACATAAATGAAGTCATCTGATTGAATTTCGATATTACTTAATTCTTGACCATTCAGTTTGGTTAAATTAATTTTTATCTCTTTCTCCCCTCTAACCAATTTTAACTTTCTACTATCGGCAAATTCTCCCAATCCACCAGCCATTGCCAGCACTTCTTGCAAAGTATTGCGTTCTTTTTCCAAAAGAATCTTTCCTGGGCTATTGACTTCGCCCAATACGGAAATCTCTCGATTGAGTACCTTGATTACCACAATTGGATCAACGATCCATTGACGCAATGATTCGGTGAGTTTGGTTTCTGCTTCAACTATAGAAAAACCAGCGAGAGATACCCGACCCAATTGAGGAAGGGCGACCTCTCCCTGTTTGTTTATGAGTAGCCATTTTCCATAAACTTCATTAGAGTTGTATTCAGAAAACACAGAGCCGACACTTAAATCGTTGTGATTCCAAACACTTAAACTTAACTTATCATCAATTTGTAAAACGTAACTTTTGTCTTTTTGACTAGGATCTTCTGAAAAAGGGATGCCATTGGCAGCCAATAACTCTGGTTTGCTTTCTTCTGTAATCCATTCTTCGTAGGACACTGCATCTTCGGTTTGTAGTAGATTGTAGGAAGTACATCCACTAAACAAAACAAAAACAGAAAGCAAAATAGAAATGGTCATCGCCAAAGAGTGCAATCCCCAATCATTGTTTCCACGGTTCGGATTGTCTCTTAAATCTCTGACAATGGTTTTGATTTTTTCCAGTGTACTATCATTTTTAACAAAGCAATAATCTGCTCCTTTTCTTCTAGCCATATCAAATAAATTTTGGTCATTTGCGGAGGAAACAAAGATGACTTTCGTTTGTTTGTGTTCTTTTTTTACCTTTTCTAAGACGCTCAATCCATCTCCCTCCTCTAATTGGTGGTCAACTACCAGTAAGTCGGAGGGAATCTCAGGATAGTAGTCCAACTCTTTCTCTGAAGCAAAGGTTAGTATGTTTTGTACATTCATTTTATGAAGGACAAATTGGATCATACATGAAAAAATTGGATCGTCTTCTACTATAAAAACAGTTAATTGTTTGCTGATATTCATAACTAAGGGTTAATTAGGCTTACAAAATCAACCTACTTAGTGCCATTATGCTGCCAAAAAACACAAAACACTGAAAATCAACATATTAAAACCACCAAAATGGTTTCAAGTTTTCAAAAACCAGAGTATCTTCCAAAATCCAGAATTATTTTAAATGCTGGAAAAATGCAAAATAGCTCTTCTTCTATAGCAAAAACAAAAGCAAGGCAAGCAACAAACAGGCTGACCAAACAAGCATCCATCTTTTTTGAAGGTTGCTCTTGTCTTCCAAGGCTAATTGACTGGTAAATGCCAATTGTTCCATTTCAAATATTTGGTCAACGCTTTCCGCCAAATTGTCCAAAGCATTGTCATTTTTTACTATGTAGTCTGATGCGTGAAACTTTAAGAGTTTTACGGCTGTTCCTATGTTTTCTTGTCCCGACAATAAGATGACAGGTATCCTGGTTTTTTGTGGATTGAGCATCTCTAAGATGGCTCCTCCGTCTTTGGCTCCTTCGACCTCACTATCCAGATTGTAATCCAAAACAATCGCTGAAGGTTCCAAATCTATGTGATTGAGCATCTCTTCTCCTGTATTGAAAGTTTTTACTTCCAAGTCTCCATTTTGTCTCAATCTATTTGCCAATATTTCGGCATACCATTGATCGTCATCTACTACAAAAACTAGCTTCTTCATTTTTATTCAAGATTCAAAATTTAAGATTCAAGATTTAAGGGGGTAGTTATTTGTTTAATTAAAGATTTAAAATTTAAATCATCTGTTTGGTTTAAAGATTTGCTCTTGTATTTGCTTCTAGAAGCGTGGCGTATGGCGAAGGATGAAAGTGCTGTCCCGACCAAGCTCGAAAAGTTAACCAGAGTGTGCGTTAGTGAAAGCCAAATCTGGTGGACATAAAAATTATGAATGGTCTGGTGTTTCTCCTTCTTTGTTGATTGCGTTGATTGGTTGATTGATTGATTGCGTTAATCACTAATCACTAATCACTTAATCACCAAGTCGGAACATTTCGTCCTACAAACTGATTTTGTTTTTTTAATTTTATGGCTTCCTGTTTGGATTTTTTTAGGGTTACATTTTTCAATTTTATTTTTCTAAAGCTCAAAAACTCCATCATAAATATACAAGCGAGCATCAGTAGTAAAATGGCTTTGTTGGTGGTCAATACATCTTTGATGCCCAAGGCAACAAAAATCAAAACCAAATTGGCAATGTATAAGATGAGTGATGCTTCTAGATGATTTAGTTTGGTTTTGAGTAGTAAATGGTGGATGTGTGTTTTGTCGGCGTGAAAAGGAGATTTTTTATTTTTGAGTCTGAGTAATACTGTACGGATGATGTCGAAAATAGGTACCAGACAAATGCCTAAAACCAAAATATGCATATTGGAAATGGCTGCTTCTACTCCTGTAGAACTTACCATAAATAACTTAATCGCCATCACACTCAAACTCAAGCCAATGACGGTGGAACCAGTGTCTCCCATAAAAATTTTGGCATTGTTAACATTGAACACCAAAAAACCACCAATTGCTCCAGCCAATGCGAGTGCCAACAATGTAAAGGCTCCGTTTCCAAGCAAATAAAACAATAAGGCAAAATATAAGGCATTGATTAAGCCGATTCCACCAGCGAGACCGTTGATGCCATCAATAAAATTGAATGCATTGATGAACAAACTGACGAATAAAATTGTCACTCCATATTGAAATGGAAGGCTCAATTCGTATATGCCCAAGAAGCCAAATAAGGATTCGATTCTAAAGCCATACCAACATAAAACGAAGCCAATGCCCAATTGAACCAGCAAGCGAAATTTTGCCGATATATCGAGCATATCATCTACGACTCCAATAAAGGTCAACAATGCTACCAAGGCAAAAAACAAATTTAGCTCAAACATATGAAAGCCATACAAGACTCCCAGAAAACTCAGTAGCAAACTTCCAACAATGGCAATACCACCGAGTGTTGGAATGGCTGTGGTGTGTACTTTTCGTTCGTTGGGTTTGTCTACCAATTGGTATTTCTTTGCCAGCCAAATAAGGACTGGCGTAAACAAAACCGAACTGAAAAAAGACATCAATAATACTTTTGCACCTAGTATATTTAACAGGTATTCGCTTCCCATAATAAAATTTTGTAAAGTTTCAGGTATATGGTTACAGACTAATGTTTTTTGTTCTTCTTCATTAAAAAACACAATGCATTGATTCATTAATATGGGGAAACATATTCTTTTCTTCGTTCTTTTTCAATTTTTGTGGAAGAGAGATAATTCTTAAACAAGCTATACAGTCGCCTGCGGCTCCCTACTATTTGTTTAAGAATCACTCTCCAAAAATTGAAAAAGAACCTGGTTTCTTCGTTCTTTTTCAATTTTTGTGGAAGAGAGATAATTCTTAAACAAGCTATACAGTCGCCTGCGGCTCCCTACTATTTGTTTATGAATTACTCTCCAAAAATTGAAAAAGAACCTGGTTCCTTCGTTCTTTAAGAGGGTAATGTTTATTGTCTTATATTGGGATTTTAAGATAAGACAGCTTGTCTATTCTTTACATCCTCTAGTTCTACATTTTGCAAAACTGGGTATTTTTCCAACAAAAGGGTTTTGTACTTAGCAGCGATTAATCTCCACACATAGCGTTTTTTGGCTATATATAACATAGATACGGATTTTTCATTCAATTGTTTGACTTTTACCGCATTAATAATCAATTTTAATGATAATGCGTCCTGAAAAAACCAAGCTTGACTCTCTGTTGTATTTCGATTAAAAGAAACATCGAAACAAGCAATGGGCAAACCCAAATGCATCGCTTCGACCAAAGAAGGATTGGTGCCTCCTGCGCTATGTCCGTGTATGTACAAACGACAATTTCCTCGCAGCTCATCCAGCTTTTGTTGGTCATAGATGGGATCTAACAAAAAGATGTTGTCTTGGTTTGAATATTGCTTTCTCAATTCAATACCATACTCACTATTTTTCCAATTACCCACCACTACCAGATTGTGTTCAGGTGAAGCGGCAAATGCGTCTAAAATCATATCCAAATTGTTTTCTGGTTCGATTCGACAAACCTTGAAACAATAGGGCAAAACGAGAAATGGGAACTCCGATAAAGTACGCTCAGAAATCGGCTGCCTTTCTGATACGTGATCGGCTCCATATTCAATCAGAAAAGCATTTTTTTTGTATTCTTTTTTGACATACTCTTGGATGCTTGCATTGTCGGCAATGACAGAGTCGGCAAATTTAACTGCGACCTTTTCCGAAAACTTCAAAAACTTTTTGGCAAAACCCGACCATTTAGCCCTCCTCCACTCCATTCCATCTATGTTTACAATGATTTTTCCTTTGTAAAACCACTTGATGAAGGGCAGTAAGAGACAACCCGAAACCCCCAATATGAGCATACTCTGTGCATACATTAAGGCGTGGATAATCGAGACAGCATCGTAGATGATACTCTGTACACCATTGGCACTAAAGGGCAAATAAATCAAACGGGTATTCTTCCAGACCTTGCTCTCTTTTTCGTTGGGATAATTTTTTGTGCTACAATAAACAGTAATATCCAGATCTTCTGATAAATTTAGGGCTAGGTGGTGGGCGAGTGTTTCAAACCCACCGTATTTTGCAGGGATGCCTGCGGTTCCTATAATGGCTACTTTTTGCATATCTGTTACTTTTTTATATGGATATTGCAAAAACCGTGATAAGATGACAAATAGCTATTTGTCAATTATTTATAAAAAAAAAATTGCTAAAAACATCCAAGATTAGCACTTTTTTCCAAAATTAAGACGGCTTGTTATTGGCATTTCATCAGACTAATTTTGCATATATCTGTCCTAGTAATACCTCTTCCATAGTTTGGATTTAACTGGTCAACACAGCAGGTTTTACTTGTCCCTCCTTATTTGTTCCACACACCTCAGCTACAATAGCTGCTATTTGTTTTTGTTGGTGTTCAATTTTAAATTCATTCGCTCGCTCTTGGGCTTTTTGCGAGAATGTTTGATAAATCGTAGGATGTGTTGCCAAGAGATGAATGCTTTCTACTAGTCCTACCACATCTCGACAATCAATGTGAAAACCCGATACTTTGTCTACCACTACTTCAGCTATTCCACCCACTGGAGGTACGACAACAGGCAAGCCATAAGCCATTCCTTCCAAGGCCGTCATTCCAAAAGTTTCTACCCACATATCGGGTCTAGAGCAATTGAGCAATAAATCTGCCCTTCGATAAAAGGGATGCACATCTTCCTGCACATCAAATAAGGTCATATTTTGAGGAATCGAAATGTCTTTGAAGTATTCATTTATTTGTTCCCACTGTGCATTTAAGACCAACTCAAATTTATACCGATCTAGTTGTTCGGCAAGCTTGACATATTCTTCAATCCCTTTATAGCGTTTGAGTGAACACAACATCAATACAGAGAAGTCTTGCCTTTCCTCTTTGACAAAGTCAATCTTCGTTTTTTTCACAAAATTTTCTGACAAGGCATTGTAAACGGTGTAGCTGTCGTAACTAAGTGGCTCTTGCGTTCTTAAATAATCTGAGACATAAATCGCAGCATCTGCTGTTTGGTCGGCAATGCCAAATAGTAAGTATTTAAAAGCTGCTGGTTTGATAGAAGTTTCGTGTATGTGGTAGATTACTTTTTTTCCCAACAATTTTCCTGTTAAGGCTGCTCCAAAAGGCAATGCTGTATTGATGTAAAATACCACATCTTTCCTAACATATTTAAGCATCTTTACCATCAATACCAACTGGCACAGAAAAAACTTTAATAGTGTAAGGATTTTGTATTTGCTCCAATTGTAGTTGAACAAATGGTAATCCACTCCCTTAATATTGGATAAAAATCCTTTGGAATGATTGGTATGCAATGCTACTTTATGTCCTTGATGTACAAAGCCTTCAATGACTTGTGAGAACACCAAAGGACTCCCGCTAAAATCATTCAGCAAGTGAATACATACCATTTTGGGTTTCGTATTTTCGGATAATTTTTTCATACACACTATTCATAACTTGTGCCTTGTGGCTCCAAGTAAATTTATGTTCAAATTGTTTTCTTGCCCCTTTGCTTAATGCGGTTCGTTGGCTGGGATCGAGGTACAAATCCATTAAACTTTTTGCCAAATCCTCTACACATTGCTGGTAGTTGATAAACTTAACCTTGATACCACAAGATTCGTCTATCATTTCGCCTGGTCCGTAATTGTCCAAACAGACGATGGGCAATCCAAATGAGAGTGCTTCAGGTATGACCATTCCAGCTCCTTCGTGGGAAGGAAATAAAAAGGCGTCACTCCTATGATACAAACTCATCACATCGGAACGTTCCATCCATTTGACAAATCGAATATATGGTGCCACACCTAAGTCATTTGCCATTTTTTTCAAGCGTTCGATTTCTGGCCCCTTTCCCACCAAGACCAACTCTACTTTTTTGCGTTGGTTTTCCTCCAATCTCATTATAAAATGTGCAAAGCTTTTGATGCTCAAATCAAAGCCTTTTAGGTCTACGAAGCGTCCTATAGAGAGCAAACTAAATTTATCTTTGTTTTTTTCCTTTCTAGATTTGGGTAAAACGGCTGGCTTACATCCAACGGCTGGCAAGACTTCCCATGTGCCTTCTTTTAGATTCAACACCTCCCCTACACTGCTGTTGACCGCAAAAATGTAATCAGCTTTCCACTTTGTTGTTTTTAAAAATGGATCGAATGTCCAAAACAAATTTTTAAACAGCCATTTTAAACGGTCTTTGAAATAGGCTTTTCTTCCGTAGACTTCATCAAAAACAGCTTTGGGAATGGGTGGGTGGTGTCCGATGGGTCCCCATACAAAAGGTTTTCCCAATATCCATAAAAAAGAGGGCATCCAATCGCTGTGAAAATTTAAGTTGTGGGCAATGTCAAATGTCAATTTGCTTCTCAATACAAAAAGCGGCAAAAACAATTGCCACAAATAAACATACAGCAAAGCTCCTCTTTCGCCCTTTTTCCAGAAACGCATCCAATAGGGCAAATCGTAATATTGAAAATCAATTTGCTCTAGGGCTTTGTTTTCGTTGGTTACCATAAAACGTTCAATAGCGGCTTGATTGTTTTTTCGGGTAATCACCTTTATGTCTTGGTGTTCTGCAATGTGGCACACCATATTCCAAGCGGTACCATCCTCCGATCCTTTGTAGGGATTGATGGCATAACAAGTCAATAATATACTCATACCACCACCTCCTTTTTCCGTTTTAATGAAATGATTCGGGCTTCTTTTTGTTTTAATATTTTGGCTGGAACGCCACCAATAATGACATTGCTCGGAAAACTTTTGTTGACAACTGAACCTGCGGCAATGATGCAATTATTTCCTATCTTTACTCCGTCTAAAATGGTGACCTTGGAACCAATCCAACAATTTTCGCCTATCTCAATTCCCTTTCGGTTGACGCCCTGTTCTCTAATTTTCTGGGAACTGTCTTCGTAATTGTGGTTTTCGGGATGGCAACTAAAGTACTGTCCTACGATGCAATCGTCTCCAATGGTCAAACCTCCTCCTCCTCCCAAATAGGCAAATTCTCCTATACCTACATTTTCTCCTATGTAGATGTGACTGCCCAAATTGTTAAAGGAAGTAGAAACGATGACTCGACTGTGTGCGCCAATGCCCGAACGGTTTCCTATTTTTAATTTGCCTGTTCCCAATGCCGACAAATACACAAAATCTTCTAACTTGACCCACTGCCCCAATTCTATTTTAGATAAATTGAAAAAACGTACGCCTCGTCCCAAAAATAATTTCTTGGGCATTTTCAAACCCAACAACAATTTGAACGAACGCAAAAATTGAATTCCTTTCTCCATCATCAACTCCATTAACAAGGAGGTCGTGATGTGTTCGTCAAACTGAAACTTGGGGTTTCGTTGTTGTATGATTTTTTGTAGTAAATTCTTCATAATACACACATTTTAAATTTACTTTTTTGAAGGGGACGGAATGTTTTGGGCTTCGTTTGCATAGGGTGTCCCCGCTATCCGCTGCAAGTCCCATCGTTTTGAAAAACGATTGGAGCTTTCCGCTACTATCGGGCGTAATATCGTTTCTGTTTGTTCTTCATCGGAACGTTTTTTTTAAATGTTATTTTCATTGATGTTTGGTTTTCAATCCGTTTTCGGTTCGGGCACCCGCAATCCCGATTCTCGAGACTACCTGATTTGGGCGTCCCGATTTTTTTGGGGATTGCCCCTACGTGGTTTGATTTTTCGATGTATTTATAATCCAATCCACACACATTTCACATTCACATTTCACATTCACATTTCACATTCACATTCACATTCCATAATTCACAATTCACAATTTACACTCACATCGCCACAGTCATCTCATTCATTATGCGTTTGATGGTAAAATCCAAATCTACATTTTTGATTTGTACGTATTTGGAATTTGTATATTTATATTTGCGTTTAAACTCATCGAACAAACTTGCATAATCTTTGGTCAAATTGTTGATGTCTTTTTCGCTTAATTCTTTTTTTCGTTTTAAAATCTCTTCGGCATCGGCATACAAAAAAATGTTCAAATTGGGTTTGTAAATAAATTTGTACAAGAACTTGCTGATGCCCTTATCCATAACAATATTAGAACGTTTGGCATCATGGACAAAATCAAAATAATACCGATCGTACAAAACAATGTAACCTTTGCGAATGTATTTAAAATAAACATACACTTGCCCAATTAAATAATCTAGGTAATAATACATAAATCTAAATACCGAACCTATACTGCTTTTGTTCTCTCCCGTTCTTGGCAAACGACTTACGGCTCTTTCTTCAGCTCCTTTTTTTCCATATCTGAAAGCACTCAATATGGGGAGCAATGACGGGCGGTGTCGCAACACAATGGTTTTCCGTCTATATTTCTCTTCAATTTTTTCTTTGATTCGCTCAATTACTGTTGATTTCCCTGCTCCATCGACTCCACTAAAACTCAACACCATACCTTTTTGGAAAAGCTTTCTTTTTGCACTGTCCATTGTATAATCTATTTTCTTTTTCCATTTAATTCTCCCTTGATTTTCTGCTAAATGCTTAATACCATTGGTTAATTGTTTTCCTATGGTTTTATCATAATCAGCCAATGTTTGAAATCCTACTAATTCAAGATTGTACTTCTCAGATAGTTGATGTAAGATTGCCAATTGTGTTTCAGGATTCTGACTTTCAAAGTATTGAATATATTTATCTGGGACACCAGAATAATTGAGAAAATAAAAGAGCAAACAGTATTCAAAATTATGCCAAGTACTAGGCACTTTTACCCCCTCCCCACTCATTTGAGTATTTTGGAGAATGTCTACTGTGTCCAAGTATACTTTGTCTTTTCGTTTGAATTGATAAATAAGGTCTACCCGTAAAAAAGAACCATCTTTAAAAAACAAATCTACATAGGTCGCATAAGACAAGCGTTCTTTATACATTTTCTTAAGCAAAGGATGACGTTTAAAATTTGCCAGGATTTCATCTAAATCGTCTTGTTTGATGACGATGTCTAAATCAGAAGATTCAGGAATCTTGTCTAAATTTTCCTCTGTAAATTTCATCAAAGCATAAGGGATCTCTTTTAAATAGCCAAACACCTCTTTGATAAATACTTCACGATACGTTTTATCTGTTTCTTTTAAAGTTAATTCTTCGCTAAGAGCGTCATTCCAAACACTCAACAACCAATAGGCTTGTTCATGTAAATTTTCTTGGTTTTGGTACAACAATGTGTAATAAGAAATGGTATATAACAAATACAAATGATAATGCAATTGCACATCCACATTGTACATTTCAACCAAGTTCTGCCAAAAATGACTTCTTTCTAGCTTTGCCACGTCATTGGCAATTTGTACAAAGTTTTTACCCTCAACCAATACTCCTTTCTGAAAAATGAAATGGTAAGCATCCATTAAAATGGGAGCCTGCTCCATAGTCAATTCCCAATCATATAGATATAAATTTCCTTCCCTAAGATATTGGTTCCAAGGAGTAAAATCACCATGTACAATAGATACAGGAATATTTTTTTGTGTATTTATTTCGTTTGCAAGCTGCGAAAGTTTGTCAGCAATCACTCCAAATATTCCCTCTAGTCTTATTTGATTGATTTGTTGTTCAATTTTATCAAAAAAAGTCAATTCATCTATTTTTTGATAGCTCAATACCTTGCTATACAATTCTTCAAAAAATAAGTGATGCTCTAATTGTAACTTATTGGGTCGAACAGCATTGTTTCTTTTGATGCTTTCTACACCCAAAACATCTACATCAGGGGCGTTTAACAGCTTGGGTACAATACTCAACTCTAGTTCTAATGCGGATATATTTTCGAGACCAATTGCTTCATTTTGAATAAGTCTTTGACTAGCCTCATTCAATGGTATTTTATAGAATGCTTCCCTTATCTCATTTTGTGTCCATACAATTGCCTTTCGATTGGGTCCCACTGTTCCCATAAAAATGGCTGACTTTTGTGCATTGCTTCCCTCTACTATCTTTGCATACTTACATTCATCATTGTATTTCAGTAGAATACTCCCATTAATGATTTTGCTTTTCAATCCCAGACGGTAAAGCATTTGCACAATGAATACATAACATTTTGCTTTGAAACTAGCAGCACTGTAAAAATTTAGGAAATAAGCTTGGGAATGCTCGCTAGGAATGAGCCATCTTAAACTGGCATCTCGATTGGTGATATAGTCAAAAGATTGGGTAGTTGTGTTATTGGAGGTTTTGATTGTTTCTTCATCATTGTTTTCTACAACATCCCAATCTTGTACTCCAAATAACTTTTCTAAAATTTTAACATCTTCATAATTAAACTTCATAGCTTGACGCATTTTATCTCATATCTTGTAATCATTTGATGTCCTTTGATAATTGTTGCTAAAGCACCCAATTCATTACATTTATTAGTTATGCGAAGAAAGTGCCAGAACGACAAAACACTGTTTGTCAAAATGTTAAGCCCAAAATACATTATAATTCTTTTTAATTTCTGGAAAAAATTCCAAAATAGAGGCGTCTTGATTTTGTTACAATTAATTTACTTTTTAACACAATTATAAAGTTCATATATACAACTTACACTCAGGGAACAAACTTCATTTAATTTATTAAAACATGCTCTGCGAAGGCGACTGAACTTTTTAAGCTAGCCTTGATAGTAGCGGTTAGCCCACAGCGAGGTTCGACAAGCTCACCTCACGGAATTGTCTCGGCAAGCTCAGCCACCACAATGGTAGAACGTTCGTTTTAGTTTTCGCTCAGTGAGCTTGTCGAATTGAAGCGAGGACTAAAAGCGGATAGCAAGCAAATGAGTAGCGACGAAGGACCACAACATTTGCTCCAATAAAAATTTTAAAATTCAATGTCTAAATACTTTGGTAAGCAATTGCTTTTCCTTGAATCGAACCAAGACCATATACATTCCGTGTGCCAAATGTTCCATATCCAATACATATTCTTCTCTAGGATCTACATCATAATACGCTCCCATAAATGCGCCCTTACTGTCGAATATTTCAATTACTCCCAAAGTCCCATCATAATCAGCTATTTGCATTTCTAATCGCAGCTCTCCAGTGGTAGGATTGGGGTATGTATTGAGATAACAAGTGTCTATTTTGACATCTGTACAATCTGAGTTGTCGATTCTAAAATTGAAGAATAAATCTTCTGTATTTTCTTCTATATTGTAATGTTCATTGACATTTAAATTGGTAAAATATTGCGTATTCCCAGAAACCCATTCGATGACCAATGAATCGATAATGGTCGCATCTCCCAAACCAAAATGTGCCCTAAAAGAATTTTGACTTCCAGCTCCTCCACCTGTCTGAGAAGATATTTCACGCATCTGCCAAAAGTACTCCCCATTGATTTCAGTTTTTAATCTAATTTTGCTACCAATGGCATCTCTATTTCCCGCTACTGACTTGATTAAAAAACTTGCCCAGTTGTTCTCATTTCCATTGTTGGTGTAAAAGAAATTGACTTGATTGCTGTGGTTCGCCACATACAAATCCAAGTCTCCATCCAGGTCATAGTCGGATACAGCAGTACCAAAAGAATTGCCCGTTGATTCATTGACTATTTCATCTGCTTTCTTTAGAAATGTCCCATTCCCCAAATTGAGGTATAAAAATTTGGAACCATTTCTATCATTTGTCACGAACAAATCTAAGTGTCCATCATTGTTAAAATCACCCCAAGTACTGCCATGTGAATCACCAAGATCCCTAGAAACTATGGAGTTTTCCAATAAGGAAAAATTGCCTGTACCATCATTTTCATAGAGTGCATTGGCTTCGTCGCTAGAATTTGCCACAAACAAATCGAGATCGCCATCATTGTCGAAATCACCAAAAGAAGCTCCGACTGATTGAGCCGAATCTTCAAAACTATAGGGAGTAAATGTCTTGTCTTTATTGTTGAGGTATAATAGATTGTTTCCTCCATCATTTGGTACAAAAAAGTCAGGCCATCCATCTGAATTGACATCTCCCCAAACAGCACCAATGCTCCTACTTTTGTTACTCAAATAAGCTAAATCTACCACCAATGAAAATTTATCGTTGCCCAAACTTTCATACAATCTGTTTTCTCTTCCTTCATCATAGTCTACTACCAAAATATCTAGAAAACTATCTAAATTATAGTCAGCCCAACTGACTCCATGTGAAAAAATGACTTCTGTTGAGATAGGTGGGTAAGTCATTAATTTATATGAGCCATTGCACATAGCCTTGTACAAATAATTCCCTGATTTAAAATTTTCTGCCATCAATACATCTGTCAACCCATTGTTGTCAAAATCGGCCCAAGTTGCAGCGACAGCATTGTACGCTACATTCCCTATATTTAATTCTGTATCTTTCTTAAAAGTACCATCTTGATTGTTGATAAAAATGCAATTGGGTTGACTGTTTGAATAAGTTGGTAGAAACAAATCGTCATACCCATCTCCGTTGATGTCTACCCAGCAAACACTCCAAGTATCCATAGAGTCTGTCACCAACACATTCTCCATTTTGCTAAATATCAAAGTATCCGTCAATGCAAATGCAGACGAGCAACTTGCCATTAGACCCATAACTAAGAATGTATATTTTAATTGATTCATGGTAATTGATTCTATATTATCCTATAAAATAAAAAGTCAAGCCAAACGTATAAACCGTTAATTGTCAATAACTTAAAAACAAACAAATCAGAAAAAATTCTAATTTCTAGACACACTTCTGAAATCTAGAATTTATTTACCTTATTTTTGTGCTTCTTCTATCCAAAATTTTAGTAGTTATATGGAAACATTAAACATTTTTGTCGTAGATGATGACATTACCTATGCAACATTGCTAGAGTATTCCCTATCTAGAAATCCAGATTATCAAATCAAAATGATTCATTCTGGAACTGACTTACTCAATAATCTTCACCTCAAACCAGATATCATTACTCTTGATTATACGTTACCAGATTATTCTGGTGAACAAATTTTAAAAAAACTTCAACAAAGTCATCCATCTATTCCCGTAGTGGTCATTTCTGGCCAAGAAGATATAGAAACAGCCATCAACTTACTAAAGGATGGCGCCTACGACTATTTGGTCAAAAATGATGAAACAACCCAAAGACTTTGGAAGACCATTCAAAACATTCGAGAAAACATCTCTCTTAAAGAAGAAGTCAAACAATTACGAGCACAAGTACAACAAAAATTCACCTTTGACAAACTGATCAAAGGCAATAGTCCCGCCCTTCAAAAAGTATTCAAATTAATTGAAAAAGCTTGCAAAACCAACATCACTGTTTCCATTAATGGGGAAACAGGAACAGGTAAAGAATTGGTCGCTCAAGCCATTCATTACAACTCCCTCCGCAAAGACAATGACTTTGTCGCCATCAATATGGCAGCCATTCCAAGTGAATTGATCGAAAGCGAATTATTTGGGCACGAGAAAGGCTCATTTACTGGCGCACATGCTCGTAAAATTGGTATGTTTGAACAGGCTAACAAAGGGACCATCTTTCTGGACGAAATTGGGGATATGAATCTTAATATGCAAGCCAAATTGCTTAGAGTATTGCAAGAAAAAGAGGTGCAACGGATTGGCGGCAACAAAAAAATCAAAATAGATACTCGGGTAATCGTTGCTACCCATAAAAATTTGGCAGAAGAAGTAAAAGAAAAAAGATTCAGAAGTGATTTGTATTACCGCTTGTTGGGGCTTCCCATTCAACTTCCCCCACTTAGAGATAGAGGCAATGATGTCTTATTATTGAGTTCTTTTTTTATAGATGCTTTTTGTAAAGACAACAATATGCCTTCGCTCAAACTTTCTTCTGAAGCAAAAAAGAAATTGCTCAAATACCACTACCCTGGTAATGTGAGAGAATTAAAAGCCATCATGGATTTGGCAATTGTACAAGCCGACGGTGAACAAATTGAAGCCGACGATGTTACATTTCATGCAATCAATCCCGTAAATGATTTGCTAATTGAGGAAAAGACGCTAAAAGAATACAACAGAGACATTATTCGCTTTTTTCTTGACAAACATGACCAAGACATCAATATAGTCGCTGAACGACTTGATATTGGAAAGTCAACCATCTATGGTATGAAGAAAAAAGGAGAGTTGTAAATTGGTCTAACTAGGTCTTTTTTGCTCATTTCTTTTGCACTCCATTTTCTGAAATCTGGAAAATTTTCTGCAATTCAGACAAAATAAAACAATTAAAAATACATAAACTACTAACTATCAACACAAAGTAAAAGGGCAAGATTTTTTATTATACAGTAATAAACGACTTGTAAAATCTAAGCTTCCATATTACTAACTTTCAATAAAAATTAATGCCTGTATGTATATTGCTCAACCAACTCTAGAAGCGATAAAGCAGTTTGTCATTGATAACATGCCAAACACGCCATCGAATTTAATGTTGCTCTTTGCCGAGGAGAGTCTCCCCAACATAAAAGAACTTCAAAACCTACTCAACCAATATGGAATCAATTTCTTTGGGGGGATGTTCCCCAATATAATTTATGGAAACCAACATTATGACGTTGGAGGCGTACTGACTTTCTTGCCCTCCACCATTCCCCCTTACTTGGTTCAAGGACTTGACAAAAAAAATGTCCCCTTACCCGATTTTACCCCCATGTATGAGTCAGAGGAGATTGCCAGTGCCTTGATCTTTGTAGATGGTCTAAGTAGTCAAATTGCCTCTTTCTTATTGGATGTTTACAACCAATTGGGTGATTCTGTCAACTATCTTGGTGGGGGTGCAGGTTCCCTGAGCCTACAACAAAAACCTTGTTTGTTCAACAACAAT
Source organism: Chitinophagales bacterium (assembly GCA_020631035.1). GTDB lineage: Bacteria > Bacteroidota > Bacteroidia > Chitinophagales > UBA2359 > JAHDGP01. Next base: position 18,164 of record JAHDIA010000024.1, read on the forward strand.
GGTTTTTTCCAAGATGCTGCCATTATCTGTCCCATTCCACTCAAAAGCCAATTAGGTGTGCAACATGGATGGGAGAGCATCTATGGACCACTTGTGGCCAATAAAACAGACCACAATGTCATCAAGGAATTAAACTGGCAATAT